>NC_007643.1:0-192500 GCF_000013085.1 Rhodospirillum rubrum ATCC 11170 | reverse complement strand
ACCATTAGTCCTGTATATTCTGGCCGTAAGGAACGTCAAAGTCTAAGACAGAAGTCTTATACTTATAAACCGTCCCTACTTGAGATAGGCAAGACCGCTGGAAGGAACCCTTCCGAACAGTCCAGGCGCATTCCGTTTCCGGATCAGCGCCGCCCGCCCATCTCTTTCGTTCGCGTTTCCATTAACAATGTCAAACAGCAGCGGAAGCCACGCTTCCTAAAAGCAACAAACCAATTTACCATCCGGCCAAACCCGAACCGCCGGAGCGGCCCGCCGTCGTCGCCGGAGGCCGGGGTTCTACCCCTGCGCCTCGTCCGTGTCAACCTGTTTTTTTCGACGTTTCAGAGACAGACGCCGGAGCCAAACCAACTCCGAAAGGCTTGAAAAGCCCTGTCTTTCCCTAACCCGTCCAGGTATCCCCGGACCCCGTCAAACCAGTCCGCGGCACCGCCGCCCGGTTCGTCGGGAGGGCGGTTTCTACTCCCGCCCCAGCACCGTTGTCAACACCGCGTTTTTCTTTTTTCCACCCGCCCATCCTCCTCTCGGAAGACCGCTAACCCCTTGCGGGATATCGCGTTTTCAGGACCGGCTAAAACCCGGAGCCAACTCCCCGAAGCACCACCGGCGCCGTCGGGAGGCGGGTTCTAGGCCCCTGGACCCACAACGTCAACCGCTTTCGACAAACCACCCCGCTTTTTTATCGGAACACCCCTTAGACGGGTATGAGTCCGCATAGATCGCCGCAAAGTCCGCAAACCACCCCCCGCAACACACCCAGACGGGAAGAACCAAAAAACGGAGTCCCGCCCGCCGCCGCCAGCCCGCCGGCTGCTCAGATCGGTTCGGCTTTCACGGCCGTCACCGCATCGTCGATGGTCCGCTTGTAGATGACGCGCGGCGGACGCAGGTCGTGGGCGAGCAGGGTTCGGCGGACCTTGGGTGAGGCGCCGGTGAAGAAGACCTTCACCTTGTGGCGCTGGGCCTTGCGCACCGCGCCCTCGATGGCATTGGCCGCCGTCGAGTCGAGGAAGGGGACGGCGGCGAAATCAAGGACGAAGGCCTTGCGCTGATCGGCGATGCGATCGAGCACCGAGCCCACGGTCGAGGCCGCGCCGAAGAAGAACGCCCCGGAGATGCGATAGACCACCACCCGGGGATCGCTGGCCAGGGCGGCGTCATAGGCCGAGCGGCCAAAGGCGCCATCGGCGCGGTCCTCGGCGATCAGGGGCTGATCGGCTTCGACCACCGTGGCCTTGGCCATGCGATTAAGGAACAGCAAGGTGCCGATCAGGAAACCGGCGACGATCCCCTCGGTCAGATCGCGGAAGATGGTCAACAGGAAGGTTGCCATCAGCACCACCGTATCGCCGCGCGAGGTGCGCAGCAGCACGGCGAAGGCATGGCGCTCGATCATGTTCCAGGCGACGATCGCCAGAACCGCCGCCAGCGAGGCCAGCGGGATATAGCTGACCAAGGGCGCCGCCACCGCCAGGAAGCCAAGCAGGAACAGGGCGTGGAGCATGCCGGCGATCGGCCCGCGCGCCCCGGCCCGCACATTGGTCGCCGTTCTGGCGATGGTGCCGGTGGCGCAGACGCCGCCAAACAGCGCCGAGGCCATATTGGCGATGCCCTGGGCCACCAATTCGCAATTGGAGCGGTGACGGCGCCCGGTCATGCCGTCGGCGACCACGGCCGAGAGCAGCGACTCGATGGCGCCAAGCAGGGCGAAGGCCGCCGCATCGGGCAGGACAGCGATCAAAAGATCAAAGGAGAAGACCGGCATCGACGGCAGCGGCAGGGTGCGCGGGATCTCGCCAAAGCGCGAGCCCACCGTCTCGATTGGCATATTGAATAGCCAGGCGGTGAAACTGCCCAGGGCGACGGCCAGCAGCATGCCCGGCCAGCCCGGGCGGAAGCGCTTTTGCAAGACGATGAAGGCGATGGTGGGGATCGAGATCAGCAGGGCCGCCGGGGTGATCGACGGCAGGGCCGAACCCAGGGCCATCAGCTTGGGCAAGATCTCGCCCGGTTCGGGCCCGCTTAAGCTGAGGCCGAGAAGGTCTTTGATCTGGGTGGTGAAGATCACCACGCCGATGCCGGCGGTAAAGCCCACCGTGACCGGATAGGGGATGAATTTGACGTAGGTCCCCAGCCGCAACAGCCCCATGGCCACCAGGATCAGCCCGGCCACGAAGGTGGCGAGGATCATGCCGGCAAAGCCGTGCTCGGCGACGGTGGCGGCGACCAGAACGATGAAGGCCCCCGCCGGTCCGCCGATCTGGAAGCGGCTGCCGCCCAAGGCGGAGATCAGAAAGCCGCCGACGATGGCGGTGAACAGCCCCTGTTCGGGAGTCGCCCCGGAGGCGATGGCGATGGCCATCGACAGCGGCAGGGCGACGATCGCCACCGTCAGCCCGGCAAGGGCATCGGCGCGCAGATCGCCCAGCCCATAGCCGTCGCGCAGCATGGTGACGAGCTTGGGGGTGAAAAGGGCGAGGAACGAGTCTTCCTCGGGGGGGCGGGTGATCGACGGGCGGGGGGCGATCCGGGGGCTGTCCATGACGACCTTTGCGCAAGAAAGACGGGCGGACTCGTCGAAAAGCCGGCATGTCCACCGTCGCGGGGGAAACCCTGGACCCCTTATCCCCTGGTATGCTGGCGCAGACGGACGCCGCGGCCGATACCGATGCTGGGCGCGTCCTCGCCGATCAGTTCGACTCCGGCCAGATCGAAGGCGCGCACCACCTTGGTCAAGGTATCGACGACGCCGCGTACCGTGCCGTCGCTGGCCTCCATGCGCTGAATGGTCGGCAAGGACACCCCCGACAGATCGGCGAGGGTCCTTTGGTCGATTCCAAGAAGGGCCCGGGCGGCCCGCATCTGCGCAGCGGTGATCACGGATCACGGTCCTTGCAAGCATAAGGGGGACTGGTAGGGTTCCAGACCCCTATAGTGATACCTGAAACATGATCCTTACAAGATGAAAGCGCTATCGGCGGCAAAATAGACAAAGGGGCCACCCCCGATCGGAAGCGGCCCCCTTGGTCCAAGCCAGGATGGCTTAGAAGTCCATGTCGCCCATGCCGCCGCCGGCGGGCAGGGCCGGCTTCTTCTCGGGGATTTCGGCGACCATCGCCTCGGTGGTGATCAGCAGCGAGGCCACCGAGGCCGCCCCCTGGAGGGCGGTGCGCACGACCTTGGTCGGATCGATCACCCCGACCTTGACCAGATTCTCATAGACCCCGGTCTGGGCGTTGTAGCCGAAATCGGCATCGGAGCTTTCAAGCAGCTTGCCGGCGACCACGGCGCCATCGACGCCGGCGTTCTCGGCGATCTGGCGCACCGGCGCCTGCAGGGCGCGCCGCACGATCTCGATCCCGACCTTCTGATCGGCGTTGGCCGGGCTCAGGGCGTCCAGGGCCTTGGCCGCATGCAGCAGGGCGACACCGCCGCCGGCGATGATGCCTTCCTCAACGGCGGCGCGGGTGGCGTGCATCGCGTCGTCGACGCGGTCCTTCTTCTCCTTGACCTCGACTTCGCTGGCACCGCCAACCCGGATCACCGCGACGCCGCCCGACAACTTGGCCAGACGTTCTTGCAGCTTTTCCCGGTCGTAATCGCTAGTGGTGTCTTCGATGGTGGCGCGGATCTGGGCGCAGCGGGCGTCGATATCGGCCTTGACGCCGGCGCCGTCGACGATGGTGGTGTTGTCCTTGGTGATCGTCACCGTCTTGGCCGTGCCCAGCATGTCGAGGGTGACGGTCTCAAGCTTGATGCCCAGGTCTTCGCTGATCACCTGCCCACCGGTCAGGATGGCGATGTCTTCGAGCATCGCCTTGCGGCGATCGCCAAAGCCCGGGGCCTTGACCGAGGCGACCTTGAGGCCGCCGCGCAGACGGTTGACCACCAGGGTGGCCAGGGCCTCGCCCTCGACATCTTCGGCGATGATCAGCAGCGGCCGCCCCGACTGGACGACGGCTTCGAGCACCGGCAGCAGCGGCTGCAGGCCCGAGAGCTTCTTTTCGTGGATCAGGATGTAGGGGTTTTCCAGATCGGCGACCATCTTCTCGGCGTTGGTCACGAAATAGGGCGACAGATAGCCGCGATCGAACTGCATGCCTTCGACCACGTCGAGCTCGGTATCGAGGCCCTTGGCCTCCTCGACGGTGATCACGCCCTCGTGACCGACCTTGTCCATCGCCCGGGCGATGATCTTGCCGACCTCTTCATCGCCATTGGCCGAGATGGTGCCGACCTGGGCAATTTCATCATTGGTGGCGATCTTGCGCGAGCGCGTCTTCACGTCCTTGACGACGGCGGCGACCGCCAGATCGATGCCGCGCTTGAGGTCCATCGGGTTCATGCCGGCGGCGACCGCCTTGCTGCCCTCGCGGACGATGGCCTGGGCCAGCACGGTGGCGGTGGTCGTGCCATCGCCGGCGACATCGGCGGATTTGGAGGCGACCTCGCGCAGCATCTGCGCGCCCATGTTCTCGAACTTGTCCTTCAGTTCGATTTCCTTGGCGACGGACACGCCGTCCTTGGTGATGCGCGGGGCGCCGAAGCTTTTGTCGATCACCACGTTGCGGCCCTTGGGGCCGAGCGTCACCTTGACCGCATTGGCCAGGGTGTCGACGCCGCGCAGCAGGCGATCACGGGCGTCGCTGGAAAACTTGACGTCTTTGGCAGCCATTGGTTCCTCCCCTCGACTCACGCCGCCCGGCGGGCCGCATCGGCATCCTCGATCACGCCGAGAATGTCGGATTCCTTCATGATGAGATACTCGACGCCGTCGATCTTGACCTCGGTGCCGGTCCATTTGCCAAACAGCACGATGTCGCCGGATGTGACGTCAAGCGGGTGCAGAACGCCATCTTCCCCCCGGGCCCCGGGGCCGGTGGCGATGATCTCGCCGCGCATCGGCTTTTCCTTGGCGGTATCGGGAATGATGATGCCGCCTTTGGTCTTCTCGTCCTCTTCGAGGCGTCGCACCAGAACGCGGTCCTGCAAAGGCCTGAATGCCATCTGACTCCTCCGTCATTTCTTCTAGCATTCGCAACACACGACACCCGCCCGGGATGCCAATGCCTGGGGCTTCCCTCGCAGCGGGCGTCCCTGAAATAAGCGGGCCGGCGGCGGGGTCAAGAGTCGGACGGAAAATTTTATCAGCACTCGCGCCGATATGCTGCTAACAGTCTGTTATCCTTGTTTATTTTTTCCCCGGCGCATCCATCGGCACCCCATATCCGTAAGGATGAGGAGAGGAAACACGCGCGTTCTCCGCCGAAGGCCGAGACGGTTTAGGCGGAGGTGATCACAGGAGGGTTGCGCCATGAACACCATGTCCCCGCCGCCGACCACCGCCCGCCCCGGCGATCTGGCCCGCCAATTGGCCGATTACCGGCTGACGACGGCGAAAATCCTTTATCACCTTCCCGATCATCCCTCGTTGCTGCAGGAATACATCTGGCAGCAGCTCGACATCGCGCCGCGCTTCCCCGAGCTTCAGCGCTTCTTGCGGTTTTGGGAACGCGAATTGGAAGGCCGGCTGCATTCGGTCAGCGTCGCCACCGTCGGGCTGATCACCGCCGGCGGCTTCCGGGCGGTCGATCACGTGATTATCCACTGATCCTTGCCAGCCTTGACAAGGCGTCGCGCCCAAACGGGTTTCCCAAGGAAGCCCGGCTTTGGCAAAGGCGGCATGACAAACCCGCCGTTGCCAAGCGCGCGGCCCTTGGGGCACTGTTGGCCGATGATCGACACCCCCAACGCCCCCGTCCACAACCTTCCCGAACTCTCGGTATCCGAGCTGTCGGGCGCCCTCAAACGCACGATCGAGGAGGCTTTTTCGCGCGTCCGCGTGCGCGGCGAGATCAGCCAGCCCAAGGTGGCCGGCTCGGGGCACTGCTATTTGCGCCTGAAGGACGATCAGGCGGTGATCGACGCCATCATCTGGCGCGGCACCATGGCCAAACTCGCCCTGCGCCCGGAAGAGGGGCTCGAGGTCATCGCCATCGGCCGACTGACCACCTATCCCGGCCGATCAAGCTACCAGATCGTTATCGAATCGCTGGAACTGGCCGGCGAGGGCGCCTTGCTGAAAATGCTCGAGGAGCGGCGCAGACGGCTGGCCGCCGAAGGGCTGTTCGATGCCGGGCGCAAGCGCCGCCCGCCCTTCCTGCCCTCGGTGATCGGCGTCATCACCTCGCCCACCGGCGCCGTCATCCGCGATATCCTCCACCGCCTTGCCGATCGCTTTCCCCGTCCGGTTCTGGTCTGGCCGGTCGCCGTCCAGGGCGAGGGCGCGGCCGCCCAGATCGCCGCCGCCATCACCGGCTTCAACGCCCTGCCTGCGGGCGGGCCGGTGCCGCGCCCCGACGTGCTGATCGTGGCGCGCGGCGGCGGCAGCCTGGAAGACCTGATGGCCTTCAACGACGAGGCCGTGGTCCGCGCCGCCAGCGCCAGCGCCATCCCGCTGATTTCCGCCGTCGGCCATGAAACCGACACCACCTTGATCGACCACGCCGCCGACCTGCGGGCGCCGACGCCGACGGGGGCGGCGGAAATGGCCGTGCCGGTTCGCCTGGATCTGCTGGCCCAGGTCCGCGAGCGCGGCGGCCGGCTTGACGGCGCGACCTTGCGGCTGATCGAGGAACGCCGCTTGCGGATCGAAGGACTGGGGCGCGGCCTGCCCGACCTCGCCCGGCTGATCGGCACCTTCGCCCAGCGCCTTGATGATCGCGCCGAGCGTCTGGAGGCCGCCTTGCCCCGCCTGCTCGATCGCCGGGCCGATGGCGTTTTCCATACGGCCGCCCGCCTGCGCGGACCGGGCGAGATGATCGCCCGCAAGGCCGATGCCCTGGAACGCGCCGGACGCGGCCTGGAGACCGGGCTCGCCCGCGGCCTGCGCGAGGCGGCGAGCCGACTTGACCAGCGGGCCGACCGTCTGCGTCCGGGCCAGATCGCCCGCCTTGTCGCCGAAGGAAGCCGGGCCTTGACCACCCTGGCCGGCCGGCTTGACGATCTTGGCCGCCAGACCCTGGTCCGCCGCCAGGACACCCTGGAGGGCCTGGGCGCCCGGCTGGACAACATGTCCTATCGCAAGGTGCTCGAACGCGGCTATGCGGTGGTCCGCGATGCCACGGGCGCCATCGTGCCGGCGGCGCGCGGCCTGACCAAAGGCGACGGCGTCGTCCTTGATTTCCGTGACGGCCGGGTGGCGGCGACGATCGGCGAGGCCGACCCCGAGGCGATCCCCGGCCAACCCGCTCCGGAAACTCCGCCGACCGCCGCCGGCCGGTCGCCCGCGCGGCGGCCGCGATCTGCGGGCGAAGGCCGCCAGGGCGACCTGCTCAAGGACCTCTGAGTCGTGGCGTCCTGAACGGCCTCAGGCTTGTGGAAGTCCTCTGACTTTGCGACCTATAGTGCTATAAAAGGCGCCCTTCCCGATCCCCCAGATCCATCCTTCGGCCCCGCTTGGCGTGGCCCCATGGAGAATAGACCCGTGTTGACCAATACACGTATCGCGATTCGGATCTGGATTCCGGTCGCCCTTATGATCGTCGCCCTGATCGGTTCCTCGGTGGTGGTTCTCAACGGAGAACACAAGGGCATGATGCGCGACCGCACCGCCCAGGTGCAGTCGATCGCCACCACCGCCCTGGGGATCGTCAAGCAGGCGCAAAGCCAGCAGATCGCCGGCAAGCTGAGCGAGGCCGAGGCCAAGACCTGGGCGCGGACGGCCTTGCGGGCGATGACTTACGGCAAGGGCGATTACGTCTTCGTTTACGACAGCCGGGGCACGGTTCTGGTCAATGCCCCCGATCCCTCCAAGGAGGGCGAGAATCGCATGGGGTTGGTCGATCCCAACGGTCTGCCGATCATCCGCGCCCTGGTCGATGGCACGCGCAACGGCGGCTCGGTCGTGCTGCCCTATTCCTGGCCGCGTCCGGGCGAAAGCGCGCCGATCGCCAAGATTTCCTATGCCGTCGGCTTCGAGCCCTGGGGCTGGTTGATCGGCAGCGGCTTGTATATCGATGATGTCGAGACCGCCTTCGCCAAAGAAGCCTTTACCGCCGGGGCGACGATCGCCGTCATCTTGCTGGTGGTCTGCCTGATCGCCTATGCCATCGTCCACTCGATCACCAAGCCGCTGGTCGAGATGACCGCGCGCATGGTCCGTCTGGCCGAGGGCGATCTGGCCGTCGAGATCAAGGGAGCGACCCGGCGCGATGAAATCGGCGCCATGGCCAGGGCCTTGGAGGTCTTCCGCCGCAACGGCCAGGAAAACCGGGCGCTGGTCGACCGCCAGAAGCAGGCCGAAGCCGAGGCCGTCAAGGAGCGCACGGCGATGCGTCAGGCCCTGGCCAATGATTTCGAGCAGGGCGTGGGAAGCCTGCTGCGCACCCTGGTCGGCGCCTCGGAGGATCTGAACGGCGCGGCCAACGCGCTGAACGCCAGCGCCAATGCCACCCGCACCCGGGTCGACGAGGTGGCGACCGCCACCGAGGCCGCCAGCGCCAATGTCCAGACCGTCGCCTCGGCCGCCGAGGAGTTGTCGGCGTCGATCAGCGAGATTGGCCATCAGGTGACGCGGGCCTCGCAGGTCACCGGCGATGCGGTGCGCGACGCCGGTAAAACCAGCCAACAGGTCCAGACCCTGATCGCCGCCGCCGAACGCATCGGCGAGGTGGTCAAGCTGATCACCACCATCGCCGAGCAGACCAATTTGCTGGCGCTGAACGCCACGATCGAGGCGGCAAGGGCCGGTGACGCCGGCAAGGGCTTCGCCGTGGTCGCCGGCGAGGTCAAGACTTTGGCCAATCAGACCGCCCGGGCGACCGACGAAATCACCCGACAGATCGCCGCCCTTCAGGAGGAAACCCGCAGCAGCGGAACCGCCATCTCCAGCATCGCCGGCACCATCTCGGAAATCAACGCCATCTCGGAGGCCATCGCCGCCGCGGTCGAGGAACAGGGCGCCGCCACCCGGGAAATCTCGCGCAATATCCAGGAAGCCAGCCAGGGCACCTCGGTGGTGTCCGATAACATCGCCAGCGTATCCGATTCCGCCTCCCAGGCCGGAACCGCCGCCAGTCAGGTTCACGCCTCGGCCGAGGCCTTGCGCGATACGGCCAAGACCATGCACGAACGCATCAACGCCTTCGTCGAGCGCGTCCGCGCCGGCTGAGCCGTCGCCCTCGATCAAGCGGCGGCAAGGGCGCCCCCCTTTACCGCCGCTCCACCCCTTTGATGTCGAAGCAAATCGTCGTCGCGATCTGGTTCAGATCCCTTGGGATCCTTCAATGGCCGCCGCCATCGGGACCATTGCCGCCAACCTTGTGGACGAAAGGCATCAGCAGCAGGCCGAAGGCGAAGACCACGGCGACGGCGGTGAAGACATCGGCGAAGGCCATCACCGTCGCCTCGCGCATCACGATCTGACGAACCTGTCCCAGCGCCGCCTGGGCCGAGGAACTGCCAAGAACCGGATCGAAATGGCGCTCCATGCCCGACAGGGTCGCCTCGGCGGCCAGCCGGGCGGTGGTGACGTTTTCGGCCAGATAGGAATAATGGATCTTGGTCTGATCGGTCAGCATGGTGGTGATCGCCGCCAGCCCGATCGCCCCGCCCAGATTGCGCATCAGATTATAAAGGCCCGAGGCGTTGCCCAGCTTCTCCTTGGGCAGGGTGCCCAGGCTCAGGCGATTGATCGGGATGAAGATGAACATCAACGACACCCCGCGCACCGCCTGGGGCAGGAAGAATTCCCAATAGTCCCAGTCATGGGTCAGATGGGTGTTCAGCCAGAGGCCAAGGGCGAACATCAACAACCCGAACGACAGCATCACCCGCAGATCAAGCTTGCGCGACAGCGCTCCGGCCAGCGGCGCCGACAGAAACTGGAACAGGCCGGTGATCATCACCACCTCGCCGATCTGCGCCGGATTGAGATCGCGGACGCGGGCGAGGAACAGCGGCATCAGATAGACCGCCCCATAAAGCCCGACGCCGGTGATGAAGCTGTAAAGACAGCCAAGAACGAAATTGCGATCAAGGAAGGCGCGCAGATCGACCACCGGGTCCTTGGCCGTCAGTTCGCGCCAAACCAGCAAAACGCCGCCGATCGCCGCGCAGGCGGTGAAAAAGACGATGGGCGCCGAGTCGAACCAGTCGTCGCGCGGTCCTTCCTCCAGAATATACTGCAAGCTTCCCAGGCAGACCGCGACCAGACCGATGCCGATCAGGTCGATACGGCGCAGCAAGCTGGGATCGGCCTCGTCGAAATGAACCAGGGTGGCCGCGGCGACCGTCACCGCGGCGCCGACCGGCAGGTTGAGCAAAAATAGCCAGTGCCAGGACAGGGCCTCGGTCAGATGGCCGCCGATGGTCGGCCCCAGGGCCGGGGCGCAGGTCGCCACCAAGCCGATGACCACCGACACCCCGGCCTGCTTCTTGCCCGGGAACAGGGCGAAGGCGGCGGCGAAGACGGTGGGGATCATCGCCCCGCCCAGGAATCCCTGAACGACGCGGAAGGCAACCAGGCTTTCGAGATTCCAGGCGATGGCGCACAGCCCGCTGGCGATGGTGAAGCCGCCGCTGGCCATGGTGAACAGCCAGCGCGTCGACATCAACCGCGACAGCCAACCCGACAGCGGAATCATCACCACTTCGGCGATTAGATAGCCGGTCTGTACCCAGCTGATCTCTTCGGGACCGGCACTGACGCCGGCCTGGATCTCGGCCAGGGAACTGGCGACGATCTGGATATCGAGGATGGCCATGAACATGCCGACCACCAGGGCGAAGAAGCCAAGGCGATCGCGCAAGGGCAAGGCACCGCCGGAGACGGCGGCGGAAGCGGGGGCGGCGGCCATGGAACGGGGCGCCCCGACTTAGCGGTGGGTGGGGGAAGACCCGGCCGAACCGGCCAGGGCGGTGCCGACCAGACCCAGCGCGACATCGCGCCCGCCACGGGTATCGACCGAGACCTCGACCGACAGCCCCGGGCGCATCAGCGCCGACAGCGGATCATCGGCAAGCATCTCGATCCGCACCGGAACGCGTTGGACGACCTTGGTGAAATTGCCCGTGGCGTTCTCGGGCGGCAGCAGGCTGAACTGCGCCCCCGAGGCCGGGGCGAAACTGACCACCCGGCCCTGGCCGTGGCGACCGGAATAGGCGTCGATCTCCACCTTCACCGTCTGTCCCGGCGCCATGGCGCCCAATTGGGTTTCCTTGAAGTTCGCCGCGATCCACAGGCCCTCAAGCGGCACGATCGCCATCAGCGCCGATCCGGGAGCCACATACTGACCGGCCCGCACCCCGCGATTGCCGACCACCCCGGCGATCGGCGCGCGGATTTCCGTATTGGCGAGATTGATCTCGGCCAGGGCGCGTTGCGCCTGGGCCGAGCGCACTTCGGCCGCCGCCGCGTCGCGATCGGCGCTGAGCACGGCCAGACGCTTCTGGGCGCCGTCAAGGGCGGCGGCGGCGCTGCGCAGCTCGGCCGCGCCAGAGGTCGCCTGTTCGCGGGCGCTGTCCAGGCTCTGGCGACTGGTGGCGCCACGGCCCACCAGATCCTGATAGCGGGCCAGATCCTTGGCGGCGCGATCGAACCGCGCCTGGGCGGCGTCCATCGCGCCCCGGGCCTGGGCGATCGCCGTCTGTTGAAGATCGATATTGGCGATGATCGAGGCCAGTTCGGCGGCCTTGCCCTCGGCGTTGGCACGGGCCTGATCCACCTGAACCCGGTAATCGGCGCTATCTAAGCGCACCAGCAGCTGACCGGCGCTAACCACCTCGTTGTCGCCGACGGCGACCTCGTCCACATAGCCCGAGACCTTGGGGGCGATGGCGGTGATGTCGCCCTGGATATAGGCGTTGTCGGTGGTTTCAAGAAACCGTCCCTCGGTCCACCAGCGCCAGCCGAACACCCCGGCCGCCGCCACCGCGCCAACGACAAGGACGCCAAGCAGCAGGCGGCGACCCCAGGAACGGGGGGACGCGGGGGGCAGCGTCGGTTCGGCAGACACGGTTGAACGGGGTCCCGAGGGGGCGGTGGACATGGGGGCTCCTGAAGGCCGGAGAACGCGGAGTTCAAAACTTCGCGTGACACAAACTAAACTGCCCGGTTTAAATGACGGAGCGCCCGCCCCATTTCAAGGAGGAAGTGAACCGCCGGTGTAGATTTTCGTCCTCAAGCCCCGGCCCCTTTGTGTAGGATGCCGCCAACCCCTAGGAGCCCCCATGTCGTCAAGCCGCCCTTCGCCACAGCCCCCTTCCGCCACCGACTCGCGACCGGCCAAAGAGCCTTGGTCGCCGCCGACCGCCGACCGGCGCGGCAAGCGCGCGGCCATTCTCGCCGCCGCCCGCAAGCTTTTCCTGGGCGAGGACTACGCCAGCGTCAGCGTCGAATCGATCGCCGCCGAGGCCGGGGTGTCCAAGGCGACCGTCTATGCTCATTTCGCCGGCAAGGCCGATCTGTTCGCCGAGGTCATCCGCGACCGCACCAGCTCGGTCTTCGATCTCGACGAGACGATCCTGGCCGGCGCGCCGGCGGAACGCTTGCGGGTGCTTGGGCTGCGTCTGCTGGCGATGATCTCCTGCCCCGACAGTCTGGCCGTCCATCGTCGGGTGATGGGCGACGGCGAACGCTTTCCCGAAATCCGCGAGATCTTCTTCCGCTCCGGCCCGGCCATCGGCCACCGCGCCGTCGCCTGCCATCTGTCTGGCATGAACGAAAAGGGTCAATTGCGGGTTCCCGACCCCGAGCTCACCGCCGAGCTTTTCCTCGGCATGCTCAAGGGATCGGCCCACATGCGGATGTGCCTGGGCATCAGCGACGAGACCGAGGACGAGCGCGTGCGCCGCGTGGACGAAGTGGTGCGGATCATGATGGCGGCCTACGCCCCTTAAGCCGCGGATAGCCGGGCCCGGGTGCGGGGAGCCCCCCCATTTCGGCAGACCACCCGCGCCCCCCTGGCGTTTCACCCGCGCCCGCGACCATGCTAGAGAACGCACCCAGCAACAACCGCGCGCATGCGAAGGGTCGGGCGGTGGATTCGCCAATCCCCCAGGCCCCCAAAGCGCCCGCAAGGAAGGACCGAGCCATCATGAAGATCGGGATCGTCGGCTGCGCCGGGCGTATGGGCCGCATGTTGCTCAAGGAAGTCAGCGCCTCGCCGGAAACCACCCTGGTCGGCGGCATCGAACGCCCGGGCTCGCCGGCCACCGGAACGGATCTTGGCTTGTTGATCGGCAGCGAGACCATCGGCATCGGCGTTGGCGATGATGCCGCCGAACTTTTCGCCGCCAGCGATACGGTCATCGATTTCACCACCCCGGCCGCCACCGTCACCCACGCCGCCCTCGCCGCCCGTCACGGCAGCGCCCTGATCGTCGGCACCACCGGCATGGGCCCCGACCATGTGGCGGCCCTGGAACGGGCGGCGCAGAAGGTGCCGGTGGTCTTCGCCCCCAATATGAGCGTCGGCGTCACCTTGCTGATGGCCCTGACCGAACGGGTGGCCGGCTTGCTCAAGGACGATTACGACATCGAAATCCTTGAAATGCATCACCGCTTCAAGGTCGACGCCCCCTCGGGCACCGCCCTGGGCCTGGGCAAGGCCGCCGCCGCCGGACGTGGCATCGACCTTGACGAGATGGCGACCCGGGTGCGCGACGGCCTGACCGGCCCGCGCGAGCCCGGCTCCATCGGCTTCGCCACCCTGCGCGGCGGCGATGTGGTGGGCGATCACACGGTGATCTTCGCCGCCGAGGGCGAGCGCATCGAATTGACCCACCGCGCCTCGAACCGCGCGGTTTTCGCCAAGGGCGCCCTGCGCGCCGCCCTGTGGACCCGCGATCGCGCCCCCGGGCTTTATTCCATGCACGACGTTCTCGGGCTCTGAGCGCTTTGAGCCGCCCAGCCTCGCCAAGACAAGATCGCCCGTCGAGCACTCCGCCCGTCACCCCGGCGGCCCCGGTTCCCTTGGCCCCGGCGGATGTCGAGCGGTTTTTCGCGACCTTGGCGGCGCTCTCGCCCGAGCCCAAGGGGGAGTTGGAGTACCTCAACCCCTTCACCTTGCTGGTCGCCGTCGTGCTCTCGGCCCAGGCCACCGACAAGGGGGTCAACCGGGCGACCGGACCGTTGTTTCAGGTGGCCGACACCCCGGCGAAGATGGTGGCCCTGGGGGAAGAGGCACTGCGCGGCTATATCCGCACCATCGGCCTGTTCAACACCAAGGCGCGCAATGTCATCGCCCTCTCGCAAGCCCTGATCGACGAGCATGGCGGCGAGGTGCCTTGCGACCGCGCCGCCCTGGAAACCCTGCCCGGGGTCGGGCGCAAGACCGCCAATGTCGTGCTCAACATCGCCTTTGGCCAACCGACGATGGCCGTCGACACCCATATCTTCCGAGTCGCCAACCGCACCGGCCTAGCGCCGGGCAAGACGCCGCTGGCCGTCGAGATCGGGCTTGAAGCCGTGATCCCCGAAGGCTATCGCCTGCACGCCCATCACTGGCTGATTCTGCACGGCCGCTATGTTTGCAAGGCCCGCAAGCCCGAATGCCCGCTCTGCCCCGTCCGCGATTGCTGCGGCTTTCCCGATAAAACGCTGGCGCTATGAGCCGGCTGGTCAGGGCTTAGTTTCTAGCGACCGTGGTGAAACGCGGTCGGAGCGATGGGGCTCGCGCTTGAAAAATTGAAGCGGGATCGTCTTGGCCGTTCTTAACTTTTTATAGGTTCGACCCTCTGACTAAAGATCGAACCATCTCAAAAGGAATGATATTTTCGCCACCGGCGGAAAACAAAGGCCCTAAAAGCCTTTTGTCATTTGTAAGTATGGTATAATTTGACGATAATCTTACAAGAGAACTGTCCGTAATCCCATAGGATAGAAATTCTTCCGGCTCACTGTCGGAAACTATAGTTGATTCTATCTGTTCAAATATCAAAAAAAAGCTTCTCGCAATTCCAAAGGCAAGTTTGGCGGCGTAGCCGTTGAGATCTATAAGATTAGATACCTCGGTTGCGATATAGGGCGTTATATAGATTTTTTCAAAACTCCCTATAAACTCAACAACCGCTCTATAGTCTTTAATATCAAATCCGCTCAAACGCTTTGAATTACGGATATGCCTACCACTTTCAATAGAGCCAATAACAAGAAGCAGTAAAATATTTGTGTCTATTATTAGCTTTTTGTTTTTCAAAATTATTAGCCCTCTTTATATCTCCTAAACCCCCCAAAATTCCCATTCTCACTATTAATAAGGAATACCTTGTATTCCTTTCTTCTTCCCATTATGGCTGCCAGCGTCAACAGGTTTGACGCGTCTTTACTTGAAGGATTTAGGGTATCAAAAGCGCCGGGGCCATCAAGGTCATAGCTAACGGTGACTTCGTAAAATTTTCCGTCAGAAGACAGAAGAGCTTCTTCCGGAACCGGATTTTTTGCCCCCTTTACTAATTTTTCCACATTTTCCAGGGCTATGCGGACAGCGTCCTCGAAGTCAATCATCAAAACCTCCACGGAAGGAGAGATGGAGCCTTTCAGACGCCTGTCACCAGAGACTTGAATTTCAATCCGGTTCTTGACGTTACAGGGCGATGACCTCGCCGATCGACGCGGTGTGGTGGACATCGCGCAGGCAGGCCTTGGGATCGGCCGCGCCGCCGCCCCGGCCCCGGGCCTCCGCATAGGCCACGCCCAGGCGGCCCCCGTCCTCATAAAGAACGAAGTCCAGCACGCAGCCCCGCCCCCGGTATTGCCAGACCTGGGCCGAGCCGTCGCGGCGCAGCAGGGCGGGTTCGCCAAGAACGCGGCGCAGGCCGCGATCATCGCGGCCGATCAGGGCCGAGGGGCTGTCCACCGTCAAGGGCGGCAGGGCGCCATGCCGCCCGCCCAGGCCGTCGGCCGATTGACAGGCGGCGAGACCGACGAGCGCCCCCCCGAAAACAGCCACCCTCCGCCAGAGCGCGAGACCGGTCCTTTCGGGGCGGGCGCCGACGATCATACCCGCGGGCCGGCCGCAGGACCGCCCAGCGGCCCCGGAGCGGCGGCAGAGGGAGCGGGGGCGGGAGCAGCGGGGGGTTCGAATTCGGCGTCGAGCGAACCGATGGAGCCTTGCAGGCGCCCGCCCTCCTCCACCGACAGCGCGGCATAGCGGATGACCCCGGCCACCACTCCGGTGGGGCGGACGACAAGACGACGGCTGACCGTCATCTCGCCTTCGAAGCGGCCGCTGATATCGGCCTCGGCGATGACCACCGTGCCCTTGAACTCGCCGGTCTCGGCGACTTCCAGCATCGAGGCATTGGTCAGATTGGCCGCGACCTTGCCTTCGACCACCAGATGGTCGCAGGCATTGATCTCGCCCGAAAGCTGGATCTCGCGACCGACGACAAGCTTCTTGCCCTCGGTTGAATCGGGAGCCGCTTCGGGGCGGCGCGGCGGGTGGCCGGGAATATCCATCACCCGGCGCGGAATATCGGGTTGCTTGAAAGCCGGGGGATTGGGGCGGTTGGGCATTAGGGTGCCTCGTTGGGCGAAGGGTTTGAGCGGCGGAGCCGCCTGGGCGGACGAGGGGGTGAACACGGGGGTGTCCTCTCCCAGCGGCCGGAAAGGAGGAGTGGGAGCCTCATCGGCGGTGGCGGAGACCGCAGAGGAATCCTGGCTCCGGCCGTCCGGGCCCCGGAATTCGGCCTCGACGGCGGGATCTTTCGATCCGGGCTGGGGTGACTTGCGTCCGAACATCGGCGTTTGGCTCTCTCTCAAGAAGGATCGCGGGCTTGAAGCCAGTTTATCCAGGTGATGGCTACCCCCGCAACATGCCAGGAGAGGAACGGCGCAGGGCCTCGACCATGTGAACCATCGCCGCCGTTCCGATCACCGGCACCAGCAAATTGAGAACAGGGATCGTGGTGAGAAAGGCGATCGCCGCCCCCAGGGCCCACAGCCGGCCCCGGCGCTGACGGCGCAGGGCCAGGGCGCTCGCCCGGTCCATCCGCCGGTGGGCGGCCAGCTCAAAGAACTCGCGGCTGATCAAATAGCCGTTCAGGGCGTAAAAGGCGATAAGGCTGACCCCGGGGACCAGCAGATAAAGCGGCAGGGCCAGAATATTAAGGCCGACGGTGATCAGCGTGAACTGCAGAGTCGAAATCACCGTCTCCGACAGCGGAATAGCGCGCGGCGCCCCCAGGTCGGGGTAGTGGCGGGCATCCACCGCATCGGCGACTCCGTCGAGGAAAAGCCCCGAGACCAGGGTGACCAGCGCCGGAAAGAACAGCAAGGCCAGCACCACCACCGCCCCCCCGGCGGCCCAGTCGATCACCGTGTCAAGCCAAAGGATGTCGGTGGCCTGCACCGCCCCCAGGCCGAAGGAAAGCCCGGCGACGAGCCCGATATAGCCGAGAATCGTCAAACCGATCGAAATCAGAAGAACCCGGCGAACCTTCGGATCGCCAAGTTGGGCGAAGGCTTTCGCGAGCGCGTTGAGCATGAAATCGTATCCCCTGTTGCATTGCGACGGGCGGGCGGATATTGAGGGCAGGCGCCGGCCCGCGCAAGGTCCCATGGGTGCGGGGTTGGGTTTTGCCCGACCACGCGCCGGGCATGCCTTGTGGTCTGGGCCCTGGTTGCTATACTGCCGCCGATTGGCCTTCCGCCGTGACGGGCGCGGGGAGAATGGTCGAACGGCGAATTCCTACGCTCCGCCAGCCCCAGCGCCCACCCAGACAGAGTCGCCAGCGCTCGATCGACCAGAGCCGCCCGCGCTCACCCAAGAGAGAGTCGGACGTAACATCCATGCACGAACCCCGTTTCGACGTGGCCGGTATCGGCAACGCGATTGTCGACGTGTTGTCCCACGCCGATGACGCCTTTCTCGCGACCAATGACCTGCCCAAGGGCGGCATGACTCTGATCGACGAGACCCGCGCCGAGGTGCTTTACGCCAGCATGGGCCCGGGCATCGAAGCCTCGGGCGGTTCGGCGGCCAATACCATGGCCGGTCTGGCCTCGCTCGGCGCCCGCACCGCCTTCATCGGCAAGGTCCGCGACGATGCCCTGGGCGCGATCTTCCGCCACGACATCACCTCGATCGGCGTGACCTTCCCGACGGCGCCGCTGACCGAGGGGCCGTCGACGGCGCGTTGCCTGATCCTGGTGACGCCCGATGCCGAACGCACGATGAACACCTATCTTGGGGCCTGCACGCAACTCGCCCCCGACGATATCGACGCGGAGGTGATCGCCGATTCGGCCATCACCTATATCGAGGGCTATCTGTGGGACCAGCCCGCCGCCAAAACGGCCATTCTCCAGGCCGCCGCCCAGGCGCGAAAAGCCGGGCGCAAGGTCGCCCTGTCGCTGTCGGATTCCTTTTGTGTCGACCGTCACCGCGACACCTTCCTTGAATTGGTCGACAATCACGTCGATATCCTGTTGGCCAACGAACATGAAGTCATGGCGCTTTTCGGCAGCGCCGATCTTGATCAAGCGACCGCCGCGCTGCGCGGTCGCTGCGCCTTGGCCGTCGTGACCCGCAGCGCCAAAGGCTGTCGCATCGTCAGCGCCGAAAGCGTGACCGATGTTCCCGCCGAAACCGTGGATCATCTCGTCGACACCACCGGGGCTGGCGATCAGTTCGCCGCCGGGTTTCTTTTCGGCCTTTGCCGGGGGTACGAGCCAAAGCTCTGCGCTCGCATCGGCGCCATCGCTGCGGCGGAAGTGGTATCCCACTTCGGCGCCCGTCCCGAAGCGGCGTCGTTGGCCGATCTCGTCAAAGCTAAGCTGGGCTAAGAAAAAAACTCCATGACCACCCTTCGCAACATCGCCATCATCGCCCACGTCGACCACGGCAAGACCACGCTCGTCGACGCCCTGCTCAAGCAGAGCGGCAGCTTCCGGGAAAACCAGAAAGTGGACGAGCGCGCGCTCGATTCCAACGATCTGGAAAGGGAACGCGGCATCACCATCCTGGCCAAATGCACCTCGGTCGACTGGAAGGGCGTTCGCGTCAATATCGTCGACACCCCGGGACACGCCGATTTCGGCGGTGAGGTCGAGCGCATCTTGTCGATGGTCGACGGTGTCGTCCTGCTTGTCGATGCCGCCGAAGGCCCGCTGCCCCAGACCAAATTCGTGCTCGGCAAGGCCCTGGCCCTTGGCCTGCGCCCGATCGTCGTCATCAACAAGGTCGATCGCCCCGACGCCCGCGCCCATGAGGTCCACGACGAGGTTTTCGATCTGTTCGCCAACCTCGGCGCCTCGGACAAGCAGCTTGATTTCCCCTGCCTGTTCGCCTCGGGCCGCAACGGCTGGGCGGTGAACACGCTTGAAGAGATCGACGGCGGCACCGAAGGCCTGACCCTCGAGCCGCTGTTCAAGTTGGTGGTCGACCATGTGCCCGCCCCCGAGCGCGTGCTTGACGCCCCCTTCGCCATGCTGGCGACCACCCTTGAATACGACCCGTACCTGGGTCGCGTGCTGACCGGCCGCATCCTGTCGGGTCGGGCCAAGATCAACATGCCGATCAAGGCGCTGGCCCGCGATGGCCGCATCCTTGAACAGGGCCGCGCCTCCAAGCTGCTGGCCTTTCGCGGCCTGAACCGCGTTCCGGTCGAAGAGGCCGAGGCCGGCGATATCATCGCCATCGCCGGTATCGCCAAGGCCACCGTGGCCGATACGCTCTGCGCCCTGGAACTCGATCAGCCGATCTATGCGGCGCCGATCGACCCGCCGACCCTGGCCATGACCTTCTCGGTCAACGACTCGCCCTTGGCCGGCCTGGAAGGCGACAAGCTGACCAGCCGCGTCATCGCCGCCCGTCTGGCCCGCGAAGCCGAGGGCAATGTCGCCATTCACATCCGCGAAACCGAAGACAAGGACGCCTTCGAGGTCGCCGGCCGTGGCGAACTGCAGCTTGGCGTGCTGATCGAAACCATGCGCCGCGAAGGCTTCGAGCTGTCGATTTCGCGCCCGCGCGTGCTCTATAAGACCGACGAGCAGGGCGGCAATCGCGAAGAGCCGATCGAAGAGGTGGTGATCGACGTCGACGAGGAATTCTCCGGCACGGTCGTTGACAAGATGTCCCAGCGCAAGGCCGAGCTTCAGGAAATGAAGCCCTCGGGCGGCGGCAAGCTGCGCTTGGTCTTCCACGCCCCGTCGCGCGGACTGATCGGCTATCACGGCGAATTCCTGACAGACACCCGGGGCACCGGCATCATGAACCGCCTGTTCCACGGTTATGCCCCGTTCAAGGGCACGATCGACGGCCGGCGCGAGGGCGTGCTGATCTCCAATGGCGCCGGCGATGCCGTGGCCTATGCCATCTTCAATCTTCAGGACCGTGGCCCGATGTTCATCGAGCCGGGCGTGAAGGTCTACGAGGGCATGATCGTTGGCGAGCACAACCGCGGCAACGACCTGGAAATCAACGTCCTCAAGGGCAAGCAGCTGACCAACATCCGCGCTTCGGGCAAGGACGAGGCCATTCGCCTGACCCCGCCCTTGCGCAAAAGCCTGGAAGAGGCCCTGGCCTATATCCAGGACGACGAGTTGGTCGAGGTGACCCCGAAGACCATCCGTCTGCGCAAGCGTTGGCTTGATTCCAACGAGCGCAAGAAGCGTTCGAAGAAGGTCTCCGAGGCCTGATCGACCAAACGGCGTCCCTAAACCGGACGCTGACGGCATGAACCACCGACAGGTCCCGCGATGACCCCAGCCCCCCGCCCCCCCTGGCGCCTGAAACTGGCACCCCAGGGCAGCGGCGGGGCGCTGCGGCGCCTCGCCCGGACCTGCGGTCTGGCCGCGGTCGGCCGCCTCCTGCTCGCCCCTTTGCCCGCCGGCTGGCGCGAGGCGGTGATCGCCATCGGCGATAGCCGGGTGGCGCGGATGGGCTTTCTCGGCTTTTCCGCCGGTCTGCCGCTGCTGCTGGTGTTCAGCACCCTGTCGGTCTGGCTGCGCGAAGCCGGGATCGACCGGGCGACGGTCACCATGCTGAGTTGGGCCGCTCTGGCCTATTCCTTCAAATTCGTCTGGGCGCCGCTGGTCGACCGCCTGCCCCTTCCCGTCCTTGGCCGTCTTGGCCGAAGGCGAAGCTGGCTGGCTTTCGCCCAGGGGCTGGTATGTCTGGGCCTTGTCTGGACCGCAGCCTTCGATCCCGCCGTCGCCCTGCCGATGACGGCCCTGGGCGCGGTGATCATCGCCTTCGCCGCCGCCACCCAAGACGTGGTGATCGACGCCTATCGCATCGAAGCCGCCGAACCGGCCCTGCAATCGCTGATGTCGGCCAGCTATATCGCCGGCTACCGCGTCGGCATGCTGGTCTCGGGGGCGGGATCGCTGTGGCTGGCCGCCCTGCTCGATCCCGGCACCGGCTATGACCCCGCCGTCTGGGCGACGGTGTATCGGACGATGGCGGCGGTCATGGCCCTGGGGCTGATCACCACCTTGGTCATCCCCGAACCCGAGCGCGCCCCGCAAACCGCCGAGGCCGACGACCGCTCGACGGCCGACCAGCTCCGCTTCGTCGGCGTCATCGTACTGGCCGCCGCCGCCTTTCTCGGCGGTTTCGTCGCCCTTGACGCTCCGGCGCGGGGGATCGCCCAAGGTTTGCACGCCGCCGGAACCGGCGAGCCCCTGGCCCAGGCCCTGGCCGGCGCCCTGCGGCTGATCGGCGCCCTGGCCGGAGCCGGGGTGGCCGCCAGCGCCCTGATCGCCCTGGGGCTGGCCTCGCGCGAGCACCTGCGGCGGACCTATATCGCGCCGATCGCCGATTTCTTCGGCCGCTATGGCCGGCTCGCCCTGCTGGTGCTCGCCCTGATCGGCAGCTACCGGGTGGCCGATGTGGCGATGGGGGCGATCGCCAATGTCTTTTATGTCGACATGGGCTTCACCAAGGAGCAGATCGCCACCTACACCAAATTCTGGGGCCTGTGGGCGACCCTGCTGGGTGGTTTTCTGGGCGGCATCGTCGCCCTGCGCGTCGGGGTGATGGGGGCGTTGTTCATCGGCGCCGTGCTGGCGGCGCTGTCGAACCTGCTGTTCGCCGCCCTGGCCGGCCATCCGGGCGAGACCCTGTGGCTGATGATCGCCATCGTCGGCGACAATCTCAGCGCCGGCATGGCCTCGGCGGCCTTCGTCGCCTATCTCTCGGCCCTGACCTCGGTGCGCTTCACCGCCATGCAATACGCCCTGTTCAGTTCGCTGATGACCCTGCTGCCCAAGGTCCTGGCCGGCTATGGCGGATCGGTGGTCGATACCGTCGGTTATGCGTCTTTTTTCATCGGCACTGCGGCGCTTGGCCTGCCGGTGCTGGTCCTGGTTGCCCTGGCCGCCCGCTTCGCGCCGCCAAAATCGCACTGATCCCCCGGGGCGGCGCCTTTCGCGGCGCACGCAAAGAGGCTACTGTGCGCCGCGCCGCCGCGGGAGGCGGGGGATACGACAGAGAGGACCAAGTTAATGGATATCAAGAAAATTCCCGTGGGCAAGAACCCGCCCCAGGATGTGAACGTCATCATCGAGATTCCGCTGCTCGCCGATCCGGTGAAGTACGAGGTCGATAAGGAATCGGGGGCGATGTTCGTCGATCGCTTCCTGCACACCGCCATGCACTACCCCTGCAACTACGGCTTCGTTCCCCATACCCTGTCCGACGACGGTGATCCGGTGGACGTGATGGTGGTCGGCCGTATTCCGGTGGCGGTGGGCTCGGTGATGCGCACCCGCCCGGTCGGCGTGCTGTACATGGAAGACGAAGCCGGCCGCGACGAGAAGATCCTGGGCGTGCCCCACAGCAAGCTCTACCCCTATCACGACAACGTGAACAATTTCGGCGACCTGCGGCCGATCGAGCTGCGGCGGATCGAGCATTTCTTCGCCCACTACAAGGACCTTGAAGAGGGCAAGTGGGTGAAGATCCTGGGCTGGGGCAATTACAAGGAAGCCTGGGACGTCATCGAAAGGGGCATCGCCGCCGAGGCCGCCCACAAGAAGGTCTAACCGATCGCACCGGGGCCGGCCGATCTGGCCCCGGCGAAGCCCGCCTTCCAAAGACCTTGCTTTTGCCAAAGGCCTTGTATTTGGAAGTGAACGCTCCCAAATTACCATCATGTCTTCCCCCGCTCCCCCCAGAGGTCCCGGTCGCCCCCGCGAATTCGATCTCGATGTCGCCCTTGATGGCGCCATCGTGGCCTTCTGCGAGCGCGGCTTTCATGCCAATTCGATCACCCAACTTTCCGAAGCCATGGGCGTGGGCACCGGCAGCCTCTATAAGGCGTTCCCCGACAAGCGCGGCCTGTTCTTGGCGGCGGTCGAACGCTATGCCGCCCTGCGCGGCGCCCAGCTTGACGCCGTTCTCGACACGGTCGAGGGCGGGCGTGAGCGCCTGCGCGCCGCCCTCACCTTCTATGCCGCCACACCCCATGACGGCGACGACCGCCAGGGCTGCCTGCTGGTCAACGCCGCCACCGAATCGGCCACGTTCGATACCGCTCTTGCCAATCGCATCCGCGATTGCCTGTCGCTGACCGAAAGCCGGCTGGCCGGGCTGATCGCCGAGGGCCAAAGCGACGGCTCCATCGACCAAACCATCGATGGCCCGGCCACCGCCCGGCTGATGCTCTGCCTGATCCATGGCCTACGGGTCGTTGGCCAAGCCGGCATGCCGCCGATCGGCGTGGCCGCGCTTGTCGACGCCGCGATGAGAACCCTGCGCTAAACAGCGGGCGTGAAATCCACTTCCCGCGCCTCTCTAAACGCTATCCAAACCCGGCCAATCGGGGCATTTATTAGAAAGCGAACGTTCCCTATCAATCTTCCTTTCCCTCTCTTCCTCTCTTCCACTCCCCCCCTCTTCCACTCAAGGACTCCGCCGATGGCGACAAGCCAGCTTTTCCAGCCGATCACCCTGGATGGATTGACCCTGCCCAACCGCATCATCATCGCCCCGATGTGCCAGTATTCGGCCAAGGACGGCCGGACCACCGGCTGGCACACCATCCATCTTGGCCAACTCGCCCTGTCGGGTGCGGGGATGCTGATCATCGAGGCGACGGCGGTGGAGCCGGCCGGTCGGATCAGCCCAGCCGATTTGGGGCTGTGGTCCGACGAGACCGAGCACGCCCTGGCCGAGACCCTGGCCCAGGTTCGCGCCTATTCGACCATGCCGATCGCCCTGCAGATCGCCCATGCCGGGCGCAAGGCCTCGACGGCGGTGCCCTGGGAAGGCGGCGCGCAGATCGCGCCCGACGCCGGCGGCTGGCAGACGCGGGCGCCTTCGGCCCTGCCCTTCGATCCGTCGGAAAACCCGCCCGTCGCCCTGACGGTGGCCGATTTGACGGAGCTGCGCGAGGCCTTCGCCGACACCGCCCGGCGGGCGGCGCGCGCCGGGATCGACGCCATCGAGATCCACGCCGCCCACGGCTATCTGCTTCATGAGTTCCTTTCGCCGCTTTCGAACCGGCGCAGCGACGCCTATGGCGGCTCGTTGGAGAACCGCCTGCGCTTCCCGTTGGAGGTTTTCGACGCCGTTCGCGCCGCCTTCCCCGCCGGCAAGCCGGTTGGCGTTCGCGTCTCGGCCACCGATTGGGTGGAGGGCGGCTGGAGCTTGGAAGAAACTATCGCCTTGGCCGAGGCTTTGAAGGCGCGCGGCTGCGCCTTCATTCACGTATCAAGCGGCGCCCTCAGCCTTGACCAGAAGATCCCCGTCGGGCCCGGCTATCAGGTGCCCTTGGCCCGCGCCATCAAGGCGGCGACCGGCCTGCCGACCATCGCCGTCGGCCTGATCACCGAACCCGAACAGGCCGAAACCATCCTCGTCAGCGGGGATGCCGATATGATCGGGCTGGCGCGCGGCATTCTCTACGACCCGCGCTGGCCCTGGCACGCCGCCGCCCGCCTGGGCCAGAAGATCGAGGCCGCGCCCCAATACCTGCGCGCCGCCCCCCATCAGGCCGCCGACCTGTTCAAGGTCGTCTAACCACAAAGGGGGGCTCCTGCGCGGGGCCCCCCTTTTCCCCGATGACCACGGTAGCGCCCAGGCGATGAAACATCGACTGAACCGCGAAGGGCAGATGGGGGAAACGCTCGATCGGCCCCTCTTCGAAGCCTCGCTGACGATACCAATCTCGCAGGGCGACATGGCGCTCGATGACGCCGATCCTGACGCTCCGCGCCCCCGCCGCTTTGGCATGATCGAGACAATGGGCGACAAGGAGTCCGCCATGGCCCCGACGCCGTTCGGACTCGAGAACGGACAGCCGGTTGAGGGCGGCGACGCCGGTCTCGGCTAGGCGACAGGCGACACAGCCCACCGCAACGGAGTCGCGTTCCAGAATAAAATAGGTCTCTCCGCAAGCCATCCCCCGCTCCACCCAGGCGGGCGTGCAGAACGACGGATGTCGGGGGCAGTTTTCGGCGGTCAAGCCGAAGGCGAGCGCCACATCGCGATGGGCTTGGCTGATGAGCCCGGCCACAAGGATAAGATCGGTGGCGGTCGCGCCGCGAAAACGCATGGCGGCGACTCCGGCGAGGAACGAGGAAGGATAAGTCTCGCCCAAGCCCAGGCCCAGCGTCAACGCGCGACCGCCGCCAGGGGGGAGGCAGAAGGCGTATTGAAAAGATCGCTCCATCACCGGGGATTGACCGACATCATCACTCGACTATAGCCTCGAAGGGCAGGAAAACCCGTCTGTCTTGGAGGTTGCCCGATGCCGCCGACTCCCCGGTCCTTGTCGCTGTTTGCCGCACTTTTTCCCCTGGCGCTCGCCGCCTGCGCCACCGCCCCGCCGCCGCCGGCCCCGCCGCCGCCCGGTGGAGCGCTGTGGTCGGTTTATGAAACCCAGCTCAAAACCGCCAAATACATCGACCTCACGCACGCCTTTTCGCCGGTTCAGCCGGTCTGGCCGGGTTTCGCCACCGCCAGCTTCCGCCCGGCGGTCGCCGGCGCGACGATTCCGGGCTACGTCGCCAAGGGCAAACCCTTCACCTATAAGGACCATGGCTTCATCGCCACCAGCTATGTCCTTCCCACCGACCAATACGGCACCCAGCTTGACCCGCCGGCCCATTGGGACGAGCGCGGGGCGACCATCAGCGATCTGCCGCCAACCTATGCCCTGCGCCCGCTGGTGGTGATCTCCATCGCCGACAAGGTCGCCCGCGACCCGGGCTATGCCCTTCAGGTCGCCGATATCGACGACTGGGAGGCCCGCCATGGGCGCATTCCCGAAGGATCGGTGGTGATGGTGCGTTCGGACTGGTCAAAGAAGTGGGCCGATAGCACCGCCTTTAACGCCAAGCCCTTTCCCGGGGTCGGCCTTGCGGCGCTGAAGGTTTTGCACCTCGAGCGCAAGATCTTGTTCCACGGCCACGAACCCCTTGATACGGATTCGACGCCGACCCTGGAAGGGGAAGCCTGGCTTCTGCACAACAACTTCACCCAGGCCGAAGGCGTAACCAACCTGGATCAGGTTCCCGAGGCCGGGGCGCTGATCTCGATCGGCTTTGCCAAGCCCAAAGGGGGAACCGGCGGCTTCGCCCGCTATGTCGCCATCGCCCCGGCCGATTGGCCCCACGGCGTCTCGGTGATCGAGGCGCCGGGCGCCCCTTTGCCCCAACAGCCCGCCCCGCTCAAACGCGATGCCCAGGGCGTTCTGGTGCCAACGCCCTAATCACCGCCGCGGCGGATAACCAGCGGCCGGCCCCATCGATCGGCGGGTCCGGCCGCTGGGCTTTCCCGGTCAAGAGCCTGGATTTGCCATGCGCCCCGTTAAGGCCGCCGCCTGCGGAAAAGAACACCGCTTAAAGGCGCTTTGCTCCCCATCGTCCCCCAGGTTGTCCGATTTGACGCGGACTATGTCCCATTGGAAGAAGATCGCAAGTTTTAGGCTCGGTATCATGCTTTGAAATGAGGATGGATCGGTGAGGGGTGGACCTCGCGAGAGCCCCCATAGAACACTGAATTCATCCTTTTTATTAGCGAGAGAGCCCTCATATGTCAGCCATCTTTCCGGTTACCCGCATGCGCCGACTGCGCCGTTCCGTCGCTTTGCGGGACCTTGTCCGAGAAACCACGGTTTCGACGAACGATTTGATCCAGCCCATTTTCGTTGAGGAGGAGATTGACTCGCCAATCCCCATCCCAACGATGCCGGGAATCTCTCGGATCCCCGAACAGCACTTGGCGGCCGAGATCGAAGCCCTCGCCCGCCTGGGGTTGAAATCGGTGATGCTGTTTGGCATCTCGCACCACAAGGATCATTGCGGCAGCGACACCTGGAACCCGGACGGGTTGGTGGCACGGATGTTACGGACGGCGAAGCACGCTGTGCCGGACATGGTGGTTATTCCTGACATTTGCTTTTGTGAGTACACGGACCATGGTCATTGCGGCGTGCTAGACCAGGGCCATGTCGCGAACGACGCCACGCTGGCCAACCTCGTGAAACAGGCCGTTGTCGCCGCCGAGTCGGGAGCGGACATCCTGGCGCCATCGGGCATGATGGATGGTCAGGTCCAGGCCATTCGTGCCGGATTGGATAAAGCCGGCTTCCTGGAAATCCCGATTATGGCCTATGCCTCGAAGTTCGAGTCCGCCCTCTACGGACCCTTCCGCGTAGCCAGCGAGTGTACCTTGCAGGGCAACCGCAAGACCTACCAACTCGATCCGATGAACGGTCGGGCCGCCCTCCGGGAAGCCCTCTTGGACGAAGCGGAAGGAGCTGATTTTCTCATGGTGAAGCCCGGCACGCTCTACCTCGATGTGCTTCATCAGCTGCGCCAACGCACCTTGCTGCCGCTCGCCGCCTATCAGGTGGGGGGGGAGTACGCCATGATCAAATTCGCCGCCCTTTCCGGCGCCCTTGACGAACGCTCGACGGTGCTTGAGACCCTGGGGGCGTTCAAGCGCGCGGGCGCCGATCTCATCGTCAGCTATTTCGCCCGCGACGTCGCGCGCTGCCTGGACGGACGGGCCTGAGCCCCCGCCCGGGGACACGACCATCGTCCGCGTCAGTGGGGGAAATATTGGCTCGGTTTTGCGCCGGTCAGCCGTCTAAACATTGACGCGAAAGCCCCGGGCGTCTCATAGCCAAGATCGGCGGCGATGGCCGTCACCGGTTCGCCCGCGGCAAGCCTTGGCAGCGCCGCGAGGATGCGCGCCTGCTGGCGCCAGCAGCGAAAGGATACGCCGAGTTCCGCCTGAAAGAGCCGCGCCAAGGTCCGACTGGACGCCCCAACGATCTTCCCCCATCCCTCGAGACCATGATCGTCACCGGGATTCGCGAGAATCGCCTCGCAAATACGCGTCAGCCGTTGATCGCGGGGGGACGGCAGGCGGAGCGGCTGTTCGGGAGACCATTGGATCTCTTCTAGTAGAAGGGCCATCAAGCGGCCGTCGCGCCCATCGACATCGTAGTCCACCGGGATATCCGCAGCGCACAAGATCAACTCGCGCAAAAGCCCGGAGACCTGAACCGTCCGCGGAAAAGAACTGAAGTCCTCTGGAAAAACGTCGGGATGAATATAGAGCGTGCGCAGAGAGACATCTCCCCGCGCTCGCATGCGATGCTCGACGCCCGGCGGCATCCACACCGCGCGTTGGGGGGGGACCAGCCAGAGATAGTCTGACGAGATCACCTCCATGACGCCGGAAACGGCATATATCAACTGCCCGCGCACATGACGATGCATCGGCACGACGGAGGCGCTGGCATAGGCTTTTGACATCGCTCCGATCGGCCTGGGTACGTTTTGGTAATAAGCACTGTCCGTACTCTTCATCATCGCACCCACATCAAGCGATATACGCATGTTACGGATCGCGCTGTTGGCAGGCCCTGTCGGCTTAACCCGCTATTCGGACTTGGTGTTGCGACCGGCCGAAACGATGATGTCGCCGAATTCGCGCAAGAACACGCTGCCCTTGACCGTGCGCTGAATCAGCACCGACCGGCGGTCGGCCTCGTCGGTCTTACGTTTGACCAAGCCGTAATCGCTGAGCCGGTCGACGGCGCGGGTGATCGCCGGCTTGGACACATTGAGCAGCCCGGCCAGACCGCGCACCGTATGGGGCTGCGGCGTCAGATAAACGGTGAGCAGCAAGGCCATCTGCCGCGCCGAAAGATCGGGGGCGTCCCGACGCACGCTTTCAAGGATGGACCCGCGCCATAAATCAAGCGCTTCTACCGGGTTCAGAACAACAGGCATGACAAGATCCGATTATTATTGTTTCTATATAAAAACGATTATGGTCTCTTTCAAGGGATACCGCAAGGGTGGACTCCCCGAGGCTATACATCCCGCGCCACGCCTTGAATAGGCTTATTATGATCTAGCCCTGATTGCTCAGATAGGGTTGGAATTTTGGCGCGATACCCGGAAAAAGCCATGCCCAGCCTTCCGCGCACCGCACCAAAACAATTGCATTTACATCAAAGCCTTTTCTTTACTTGAAAACACGCTTTTGGCGCGAAAGATTCTTTTCTCTACCGGCCGAACCGCGTCTCGATCAGTCCCATCAGGGCGCGCAGGCCCTGGGCGGCGCCGCCTTCGGGCCGTCCGGGCCGGGCGGCGGGTTGCCAGGCGAAGAGGTCAAGATGAAGCCAGCGCACCTCGGGATCGACGAAAGCCTTGAGGAACAGCGCCGCCGTGATCGCTCCGGCGAAGGATCCATCGGGCGCGTTGGTCAGATCGGCGACCTTGCTGTCGAGCATCCGCCGATAGGGCGCCCATAACGGCATCCGCCACAGCGGATCGCGGGTGATGCGGGTCTGGGCCAGCAGGTCCTCGACCAAGGCGTCGTCATCGCAAAAAAGCGCCGGTAGATCCGGCCCCAGGGCAACGCGGGCCGCCCCGGTCAGGGTGGCGCAATCGATCAGCAGATCGGGCGCGCCGGCGCAGGCCTCGGCCAGGGCATCGGCCAGAACCAAGCGGCCCTCGGCATCCGTATTGCCGATCTCGACGCTCAACCCATTGCGCGCGGTCAGGATATCGCCGGGGCGAAAGGCGTTGCCGGCCACCGCATTATCCACCGCCGGGATCAGCACCCTCAGGCGTACCGGCAACTTCTGGCCCATGATCAGGGCGGCCAGCCCCAGAACATGGGCGGCGCCGCCCATATCCTTTTTCATCAGCCGCATGCCGGCCGAGGGTTTGAGATCAAGGCCGCCGCTGTCAAAGCACACGCCCTTGCCGACCAGGGTCACGCCGGGGTGGCCGGGATCGCCCCAGGTCAGATCGATCAGCCGGGGCGCCCGGCTGCTGGCCCGGCCGACGGCATGGATCAGGGGATAATTGGCCGTTCGCAACTCCTCGCCGACGAGGACGGAGAGCGTGGCGCCATGGGCGGCGGCAAGGTCGCCCGCCGCCTTGGCCAGTTCGGCCGGCCCCATATCCTCGGCGGGGGTATTGACCAGATCGCGCACCAGACCGATCGCCGTGATCAGCCGTTCCACCCGCGCGCGATCGGCGCCGACCGGCCAGACCAGCCGGGGGCGCGGACCTTCGGCGAGAGTCGGACGATAGCGGCCGAAGCGATAGGTGCCGAGGGCCCAGGCCAGGGCGGCCTCCGCCGCCCAACCGGCGGGCAGAGAAGCGGTTTCCAACTGATAATCGCCGGGCGGCAGGGCGCTCGCGGCCGACGAGAAGGCGTAAGGGTCATCCCCCTCGCCCAGGCCCACGGCGGCGGCGGCGATGGCGCCATCGGCGGCGGGCAGGGACAGCACCGTCCCTTGCGCCGCGTCGAAGCCTTGCCCCTCGGCCCACCGCCGGGCCGTGGCATCAAGCCCCGACAACCAAGCCTTGCAGCCAGCCTTGGTCACGGGATGAAGGGGAATGGGGGCGCCGCCCGCGGCGGCCAGGATCAGGGTATCGAGCAAGACGGGAAAAACTCCGCAAAAAAGATCAGGGCTGCATCGGACCAGGCCGGTCGATGATGCCTTCTTTCCGATAATAGCGCATGGCCCCGGGATGGAGGGGAACGGCGATCCCTTGCACCGCTTGGCCAAGGGTCGCCTGGGTGATTTGCGGCGGCCCCTTTTCGAACAGGATCTTCGTCTGGCGATGCCACAGGGCGGCCGTGATCGCCTCGATCAAAGCATCGTCCATATCGGCGCGGGTCACCAGAACCGCCGCCACCTGCAAGGTGACGATCGGCAGGGGGTTGTCATAGGCCTGTTGGCGGATCAGCCCCAGGGTCAGGAACGGCGAACGCGCCGCCAGATCCTCGACCGCCGGCCCGTCGACCGGCACCACCGTCACCTCGGCGCGTTCGCGCAGGGAAGTGATCAGGGCGACCGGCTCGCCGCCGAAAAAGAAGAAGGCGTCAAGGCGACCATCGGCCACTTTGTCGGCGGCGGCCGAGGGCGGATCGTAATCGGCCTTCACCGCCTTTTCGCCAAGCCCCAGGGCGGACAGCAACAAGCGCACGCTAACCAGGGTTCCCGAAGCCGGGTCGCCCAAGCCGACGCGCTTGCCCCGGAGGTCGGCCAGGGTGGAAATGCCCGAATCGACGCGGGCCACCAGATGCAGGCTTTCCTTATAGAGGCTGGCCACCGCCCGCAGCTCGGCGAAATCGGGCACGCCCTTGGCATCGGTGCGGCTATAAGCGTCATAGGCGACATCGGCCTGACAAATGGCCAGATCGAGCTGCCCCGACTGCAGGCCGACGATGTTATCGACCGATCCGCCCGTTGACTGGGCGACGGCGATCAGGCCGGGCACCCCGCACGAGCCGCCTTTTTCACAGGGCCGCGACCCCGGGGGATTGGAAATCAAGCTGGCGATCAACCCGCCGACCGGGAAATAGGCGCCGCTGGTCCGCCCGGTGCCGATGCGCAGGAACCGCAATTCCTGGGCCTTGGACGGCCGGACCACGGCCGGGGCGACCATGCCCGCCATGCCGACGGCCATCCCCAGCACCTGCGGCACCAGGGCGAAAAGCCCCCGCCGCGTCATCGGCTTGTTCACCAGCGACCTCCCCTTTGCCCGTCATCGGCGGCGGAGCCCCTTGCCTTTGGCCGATGGTCTGATTCCGTTCGCCCATAGGGCGCCTTTCGCGCGCCGCCGTCGACCGAACTAGACAGTATTTCGGAAGGAAAGCCCCTTGAAACAACCATCACACGCCGGGAAATGGCGCCTTGGCCTCACCGTTGGGCCAAGGTCTGGCGTCGCGGCGCCACCACCAGGGCAACTCCGGCCACCGTCACCGCCATCCCGGCCAGGGCCAGGGGACCGAGACGCTCGTCAAACAGCCCCCAGGCCATCAAGGCCGTCGTCGGCGGCACCAGATAGAACAGGCTGGCCACCCGACCGGCGGCGCCATGGCGGATCATCGCCAGCAGCAAGGTGACCGCCCCCACCGACAGCCCGACCACCAGCCAAGCCAGACCGAAGATGAATTCAGCCGTCCAGTCGACGCGCATGGTTTCGAAGGTATAGGCGAAGGGCAGCAGAACCACCCCCGACACGATGAACTGGATCAGCGATCCGCTGGTCAGATCCACCCCCTGGCAGAAGCGCTTTTGATAAAGCGTGCCAAAGGTGATGCCGCACAGCGCGGCCAGGGCGCAGATCATCGCCGCCGCGCCGAAGCCGTCGAACAGGGTTCCGGCCTGGGGCGCCAGCTTGTCGCCCAGAACGGCGGCCACCCCGGCCAGACCGAGCACCAGCCCCAGGCCCTGACGCGCCGTCGTTTTCTCGCCAAGAACCGGCCCGGCCAGGGCGGCGGTCAGCAGCGGCTGAATCCCGACGACCAGGGCGGTCAAGCCGGCGGGCATCCCCAGGGAAATCGCGGCGAAAACCCCGCCCAGATACAGGGCGTGAACCAGGATCCCGGCCACCGCCACATGCAAGAGCTGATGCGGCGAGGTCGGCCAGCGCGCCTTCAGAACCAGACAGAGCGGCCCAAGCAGGGCCACGGTGGCGGCGAAGCGCAGGCAGAGCACCGTCAGCGGTTCGGCGTGCGGCAAGACCAGCCGGGCGCCGATAAAGCCAGTGCTCCACAACAGAACGAAGACGGCGGGGGCGACGCGCAGCGAAAGCGACGCCGAAGGCGAGGGAGCGGCGGTCATCGAAAATCCCGGCGAACGAGGGAACCACGGGAGTCGGCAAGACCGGCCCGCAGGCCGCGCCCCCCTCATCCTGACTATCGCAAGGTTCGGGCGCCGTCCACAGCCAGAGCGTCCTAGATCACTCCGCCCGTCGGTCGGGCGAACCCGAGGAGCGCCACCAGCGCTCCAGGGCCTCGGCATCGACGGCCAACCGGGCGACCAGACCGCCGGTCACCGCTTCGAAGGCGTCTAGATATTTGCGATCGACGGTGGTCAGCACCGCCAGACCGCCGGCCATCGCCTCCAGGGCTTCGGCGGCCAGCCCTTCGCCCTCGCATTCCAGGCGGCCGAACTTATTGACGATTAGCAGCTCGGGGGGATCGTCCAGGGCGCGGCGCAGCACCGCCGTGGCCTCGGCCATGCCCTCGGCATCAATGGTGCAAGACTCCGAGCCTTTGCCCAGATCCTGGGAAATCGGGAAACGGGCCCCGCTTTCCAGATCGACCAGAAAGCGCATGCCACATTTCTTCTCGGTCCGTTGAACCAGACCGCCCACCCGCACCCCTTGGGCCATCAGCCGGCGGGCGAAGGCCTCCAGCAGATCGCCCGCGCCGTCGCCCTCGCCAAAAACCAGGGCGGCGGCGCGCAAGGGGTGCGGGTGGCTATCGTCTTCGGCCGGCCCCGTCGTCTGGCCGGTGATCGCTGTCTCGGTCATCGCGGTCTCCCCTTTCAGTCAGGGGAACACCGCGACAACCCTTCCGTCAATACGGGCTTTCAGATCCCGCCCATGCACAGATATTTGATCTCGACGAAGTCATCGATGCCGTGGCGCGAGCCTTCGCGGCCGATGCCCGATTCCTTGACCCCGCCAAAGGGCGCCGATTCGGTCGAGATGATCCCCTCGTTGATGCCGACGATGCCGTATTCTAGCCCCTCGGCCACCCGCCAGACTCGACCGATATCGCGGGTATAGAAATAAGCGGCCAGACCGAACCGGGTGGCATTGGCCAAAGCGATCGCCTCGGCCTCGGTCGAGAAGCGATAGAGCGGCGCCACCGGCCCGAAGATCTCCTCGGTGGCCATCCGCATGGCGGCGGTCACCCCGGTCAGGATCGTCGGCTCATAGAAGGTGCCGCCCAGGGCATGGACCTTGCCGCCGAGAACCGCCGTCGCCCCTTTGTCCAAGGCGTCGCGAACCAACCCATCGACCTTGTCGAGGCCCTTCTTGTTGATCAGCGGCCCCTGCTGAACATCGCCCTCGAGCGCCGGGCCGACGCGCATCGCTTCGACCTTGGCCTTGAGCTTCTCGGTGAAGGCCTCGTAGATGCCCTCTTGGACGTAAAGCCGGTTGGCGCAGACGCAGGTCTGCCCGGCGTTGCGGTACTTCGAGGCGATCGCCCCGGCCACCGCCGCCTCGAGATCGGCATCGTCGAAAACGATGAACGGGGCATTGCCGCCCAGTTCAAGCGAGACCTTCTTCACCGTTCCGGCGCATTGGGCCATCAGGATCTTGCCGACCTCGGTCGAGCCGGTGAACGACAGCTTGCGCACGATCGGATTGGCGGTCATCTCGCCGCCCACCGCCTTGGCCTCATGGGTGGTCACGACATTGATCAGCCCCTTGGGCAGGCCGGCCCGCTCGGCCAGTTCCACCAGGGCCAGCGCCGACAGCGGCGTATCCTCGGCCGGCTTGAGCACCACCGGACAGCCCGCCGCCAGGGCCGGGGCCACCTTGCGGGTGATCATGGCGCTGGGGAAGTTCCAAGGGGTGATGGCGGCGACCACGCCGATCGGCTCGCGCAGGGTCAGGATGCGCTTGTCGGTGCCATGGGCGGGCACGACCTCGCCGTAAAGCCGCTTGCCCTCTTCGGCGAACCATTCAACGAAGCTGGCGCCATAGGCGATTTCGCCCCGGGCCTCGCCCAGCGGCTTGCCCTGCTCGGCGGTCATCAGCACGGCCAGGGCTTCCTGGTTGTCCATGATCAGGCCGTACCAGCGGCGCAAGACGGCGGCGCGATCCTTGGCGGTGCGCGCCCGCCAGGCAGGCCAAGCGGCGGCGGCGGCATCGATGGCCCGGCGGGTTTCAGCCGCGCCCATATTGGGAACGCGGCCGATCTCACGGCCGGTCGCCGGATCGAGCACGGGGAAATCACCGCCGTCGTCGGCGCCGACCCAGGCGCCGTCGATATAGGCCTTGTCCTTGAGCAGACCGGCCTCACGCACGATGTCGAGCGCGGCGATCCTCGTGGTACCCTCGGGCATGGTCAGTCCTTTCCTGCGGTTTGGATCCAAAACACCCATCCCACCATAGGCCGAGTTTTCCGCGAGCCCAAGAGGGTCCGCGCAGGGCCGCGGGCGCAATCGCGCTCGGCCGACCCTTTAGGCGATGCGCGCCTGGGCAAGGGGGGCGGCGGCGGTGGGCAAAGGACGCAGGGCGTGGAGCAATTCATCAACCACCCGCTCCCAGGAAAACCCCTCGGCATAGGCGCGACAGGCGAGGGGATCGAGGGTCAGGGCCCCCATGGCCGCCCGGGCCAGATCCTCGTCGAGCACGCCGACGGGGGCGGCGCCGATCACGTCGCGCGGTCCGGTCACCGGAAAGGCGGCGACGGGCACCCCCGAGGCCAGGGCTTCGAGCATCACCAGACCGAAGGTGTCGGTGCGGCTGGGAAAGACGAAGCAATCGGCGGCGGCGAAATAGCGCGACAGTTCCTGATCGCCGAAGGCGATGTGGAAATGGGCCTTGGGATAGCGCCGCATCAGCCCCTCGCGTTGGGGGCCCGACCCGATCACCAGCTTGCTGCCGGGCAGATCGAGATCAAGGAAGGCCGGCAGGTTCTTGTCGACGGTAACCCGCCCGACATAAAGAAACAGCGGCCGGGGCAGGTCGATGAAGTCCTTGGGCTGGGGGCGGAACAGCGCGGTATCGACGCCGTGGCTCCACTCGATGGCATTGGCGAAGCCCCGCCCGGCCAATTCCCGACGCACCGAGGGCGAGGGGCAGAGCACCGCCGACGACGGCCCGTGGAAGCGCCGCATGAAGGTATAGAGCCAGTCGAGCGGCAGGTGGGTGCGGGCGTGGATGTATTCGGGAAATTTGGTGTGATAAGCGGTGGTGAAGGGCCAACCGCGCTTCAGGCACAGGCTGCGCGCCGCCTGCCCCAAGGGACCTTCCGTGGCGATATGAACGGCTTCGGGACGGAATTCATCGATCATCTTGCGCAAGGGCCGGGCCGGCAGCAGGGCCAGGGGAATTTCGGGATAGGTCGGACAGGGCATGCAGCGAAACAACCCCGGTTCGATAAGTTGAACCTCGTGATCGCGATGCTCAAGGCGCTGGCGAACGGTATCGACCACCCGCACCACCCCATTGGGCTGGGGATGCCAGGCGTCGGTGACGATGGTGATGCGCAAGGGTCCCTCTCCCCATGATACGGCCCCTGGAAAACCGGGCCCCGCCACGGGTATAAGCGGCGCACCCCGTCGCCGCCAGCCACCGCGCGCGGGGTCACAAAACGATCATCGACGCCAAGCCGCCTCCCCCCGGACCAAGGCCCGTTGACGGAAAAACCGATGCGCGCCCTTGAGAAGCGTCGGCCGGCGTGCGAGGCTTCGGGCCTCACGACACGACGAAGGACGATACGAATGGCTTTTTGGGCCCGGCGAGGCTTTGGCTTCGGCCTGATGGTTTTTGTCACCCTGCTGGCGGCGGCGATCGCCCAGCCGGCCGCGGCGCGCGAGGCCACCAAGAAAGCGGCGGCGGCGGCCGGCCCGGCGAAGACGGCGACGACCGCCGAACTGATCGCCCATTACGGCTTCGCCCCCCATCAAATCGGCTTCGCCGTGCGCGATCTGCAAACCGGCCGCTGGCTGAGCGCCCATAACGCCCAGGAGCCGTTCCTGCCGGCCTCGGTCTCGAAAGTGCCGACGACCGTCGCCGCCCTCGAGCTTCTCGGCCCCTCCTACCGCTGGGAAACCCGGCTGGTCTCCACCGGCAGCGTCGTTGACGGCGTGCTCAAGGGCGACCTTTATCTGGTGGGCGGGGGCGATCCGGTGCTCGATGGCCGGCGGTTGAGCGCCCTGGTCGATAGCCTGGGCACGGCGGGCATCCGCGCGGTCGACGGGCGGTTCCTCTATGATGACACCCTGATCGCCAGCGCCCCCGAGATCGAACCCAGCCAGCCCGCCGATCTGGCCTACAACCCGGGCTTCGGCGCCTTGGCCCTGGATTTCAACCGGGTGATGCTGACCTGGGATCCCAAGGGCGGCCCGCGCATGGGCGAAGTCTTCGATGTGCCGCCGGTCGACAGCGTGCGCTTTCGCGTCTCCGGCCCCCAGGACCCGCCCTGGAGCACCAAGGCCGGCGCCCTGCGCTATGAGGACACCCCGCCCCCCGTTGTCACCGCCGGTCTGGCGCCGATGGCCCATCCCCCCCAGACGCCGGGGGAATCCTGGGTGCTGGCCCCGACCTGGAAGGGATCGGGCTCCACGTGGCTGCCGGTCAAGCATCCGGGCGCCCATGTCGCCCAGGTCGCCCGCGCCCTTGCCCAACGCGACGGCGTGACCCTGCCGCCGCCCCAACCCGGGGCCGCCCCGCCGCGCGCCCGGGTGATCGGCTTAAGCGAAAGCCCGCCGCTGTTCGAAGTGGCGACGGCGGCGCTCAAACATTCCAACAATCTGGTCGCCGAGATGATCGGCATGACCGCCACCCGGCGGATCACCGGCCGGGCGCTGGCGCCTACCGAAAGCGCCGAAACCCTGGCGGCGCTGTTTCGCGCCACCCTGCCCGGCCTCGATTGGTCGACTTTCCGTCTGGCCAATCATTCAGGCCTGACCATGGACAGCCGAATGACCCCCGAACAGATGACGGCGATCCTTGATTACGCCCAGCTTCACGCCTTCAGCGGCCTGGATTACGCCGGATTGCTGCCAACGCGGCGCTGGGGCCTGGAAGATGACAGCGATCTGCCCGAAACCCGCGACGGCCGCCTGCCGGTCTGGGCCAAGACGGGAACCGTGTATTACGGGCGGGGGCTGGCCGGTTATATCGTGCCGCGCTCGGGACACTTGCTCGCCTTCTCGTTCTTCGCCAACGACCTCGACAAGCGCCGCACCTTCGACGAGGCCAATCTTCACCACGACGGGCGGGCGATCGCCGCCGCCCGCGGCTGGCTGGGCCGCGCCCGGGCGTTGGAGCGCGATCTGGTGGAACGCTGGCTGGCGACCTATTGAGCCCAAGCCCCACTCCGGGTCAGGGAGCCTTGGCCTCGCCCAGCCGGGCGCGCAGCCGGACGTTTTCACGCCTCAGGTCGTCGATCTCGCAAACGGTGTCAAAGCCGGCCGAGATATTGTCGCAAAACAACTGCATCAACGCCCGATCCTGGGCCTTGAGCGGTTCGGCGGCATGCAAAAAGACCACGGTCTCGCGACCATCGCCGGTCGGCATGTAAAGCGCCGAGGCATGGGAGCCATGGCGCGAGGTCCGGCTTGCCGCGGCTTCGCGGATCAGACTGATCACGGGCGATTCGGGAAGCTCGTCCACCCTTTTGCCGACCAACCGCTCATAAGCCCCCGACGCCGCCAGAACCACCATCGCCCCCGCCGGGTCGTCCTCGTCCGCCTGCTCTTTGCGGCTCTGAACGCAGAGGATGCCGTCGCGGTCGCCACCAAGAAGGGCGTTGATCTGGGTCAGCACCCCGGCGGCGAACAACTCCATCGAGCGCTGACGATACAGCGAGGCGGCGGCATCGAGGATCTTGCGCAACCCCTGGCGTGACAGCACCAGGGCCATGATGTCGTCATAGGCGCGCAGCGCCGCCACCAGGGCGGTGTGCAGTTTTTGCGCCGTCAGCTCGGTTTTGCTTTTGTAGTCGTTGATGTCATAGGTCTCGATCACCTCGCGTTCGGGCGCCTGTCCCGGCTGTCCGGTGCGTAGAATGATCCGCACATCGCGATTGTTCATGGTCTCGCGAATGGTCCGCACCAGTTTCAAACCGGCATCGTCGGTTTCCATCACGACATCAAGCAAGATGACGGCCACATCGTCGATCCGCCCCAGCATGGCCCGGGCTTCCGCCGCCGAATAGGCCGAATACATCGCGACCCGCCGGCCCTTGAATTCGATCTCCGACAAAAGCAGTCGGCTAAGCGCATGAACCTCGGTGTCATCATCGACCACCAGGATGACCCAGGGCGCCCGACCGATGCCCTCGCCGACGTTATCGGAGGGGTCTTCCTCGGCGAACAAAAGCTCGTCGTCGCTCATACCCCGGTCCTTCCGCAGGGTGACTACAGTTCAAGATACCATGGTTGACCGAAGATCCCAAAGCCGAGCTTCATCCCCTTTCGGCCGAAGATCGACGGAAGGGGATAGGTGGGGTCCTATTTCCCCCGAAGTATCTCACTCCTACCGTTGGTTATATTGTGACCCCCGGGGATTTTCTCCATATCTCGCCTCAAGCCGGCAGGTTTTCTTCAAGCGGGCCCCACCCCTCCCCCGATAGGACCCGTCATGTTCGATTTTTTCCAGTCCAAGCGCCCCCAGGATGCCGCCGCCGCCCACAGCCTTGAACAGAAGTTCGCCCGGCTCAAGGCCGATAGCGCCGATCTGGCCGAACTCCACGCGGTTCTTGACGGCAATGCCGGCGTCGGATTGTGGGATGCGGTGATCCACGAGGGCGATCCCCTTCACGCCCAAAGCCGCTGGACGTGGTCGGCCGAATTCCGCCGGCTGGTCGGCTTCAAGAGCGAGACGGAGTTCCCCAATGTCGTCGGCTCCTGGGCCGACCGCCTGCATCCCGAGGATGCCGCTTCGACCTTCGAGGCCTTTGGCGCCCTGCTGTCGGACACCACCGGCCGCACCGGTTATGACGTGACCTATCGTCTGAAGATGCGCGATGGCGCCTACCGCTGGTTCCGCGCCACCGGCGGCTGCCTGCGCGATGCCGCCGGCAAGCCTTTGCGCGCCTGCGGATCGCTGACCGATGTCCACGAGCAGGCCGACATGGCCGAACGCATGCGCATTCTCAGCCACCACGCCGGCGTTGGCCTGTGGGATGCCGTGCTCCACAACGGCGACGCCATGCACCCGCAAAGCCGCTGGACGTGGTCGCCCGAGTTTCGCCACCTGCTGGGTTTTGAAAGCGAGGCCGAGTTTCCCGACGTGGTCCGTTCGTGGTCGGACCGCCTGCATCCCGACGACGTCGGCCCGACCTTCGCCGCCTTCGGCGCGCTTTTGACCGATCGCAGCGGCCGCACCGGCTATGACGTGACCTATCGCTGCAAGGTTCGGAACGGATCTTATCGCTGGTTCCGCGCCACCGGCGGCTGCCTGCGCGATCGCGCCGGAAATCCTTTGCGCGCCTGCGGATCGCTGATCAACGTCGATGCGGTGATGCGGGCCGAGGAAACCCAGCGCCGGCTGGAAAACGACAAGGTGGAAATCCTCTCACGGGTCGGTCAGGCCCTGGCGGGCATTGAAAGCGACATCGACTCGGTGATCGATGCCGCCCAGGCCGCCAGCGGTCAGGCCGGCCAGACCCGCGAGGCCGCAGCCACGGGCCAGGACCAGATCCTTCATCTGGCGACCACCCTGGAGCAGATGGCCAGCGCCACCGATCAGATTCGCGGCCTGGTCAACAGCATTCAGCAGATCGCCCAGCAAACCAATCTTCTGGCCCTCAACGCCGCCATTGAGGCCGCCCGCGCCGGCGAGCATGGGGCGGGCTTCAATGTGGTGGCCAGCGAGGTTCGGACGCTTTCGACGCGAACCCACAGCACCTCCAACGAGATCACCGGCCGCATCGACGCCTCCGGCACCGTCATGAGCAGCGCCAGCGCCCAGGGTCAAGGCGTGGTCGCGGCCTTTGAAGACATCGGTCGCATGATCGATACCTCGGTCCAGGCCGTCGGAGTCATCCAGGAAAAAGTAAGAAGCCAGCGCGCCCGTCTGGGCGATATCCACGCCCTTCTCGCCTCGCTAAGCTAACCCGCCAGCGGGGGCGCCCTGGCGCAAACCCGCAAGAGACGGGCCTTTTCCTCGCCCCAAACCGAGCCCACCGCTATCTTTTGGCAAGAGAGCGGCGCATTGGCCACAAGGGCCGGGCGGGAGGGGGAGGGGAAAATGGCGCGTCCGAAGGGATTCGAACCCCTGACCTTTGGCTCCGGAGGCCAACGCTCTATCCAGCTGAGCTACGGACGCGCGGGAAGGACGGGGAACCTACCCCATCGCCGCGCGCGCGCCAAGCGGAAAGAATGCTTCTTTTTACGATCGCCGCCGCGCCCCGGCTTCGCCCTGCTGGACCTGACCGCCGCCCTCGCCCTGATCGGGCTGGCCGGCTGGGCGCTTTTGCTGGCGGGCGGCCCCGCCGGCCAGCAGCGCAAGGCCGTGGAAGCCCGGCTTCTGCCCGGCCGCGCCATCGAGTCCTTGGCGGTTTTCGCCCGGGTTCACCAGCGTCTGCCCTGCCCCGATGGTGATGGCGATGGCCGCGCCGACAGCCGGGCGGGACCTTGCGCGGCCCCCTCGGGCGCTTTGCCCTGGGCCGATTTGGGCCTGCCACTGAGCGCCGCGCGCGATGGCCGGGGTGGACGGCTGGTCTATGAGGTCAGCCCCGGCGCCACCTTGCCCACCGCCCTGGCCTGCGACGGCCCGCTTCCGGCCGAGGCGTTGCGCCTGCGCGACCGCCCGGCCCTGGTCATCGTCGGCGCGGCGGCGACCGGCCAGGGGGTGGCAAGCGGGCTTTTGCGCACGATGATGGGATGTCCCCCGGCGCCAGCGGCCCCGGCCGGAGCGCTGGCCCTGCCAACCACCGTCGACGCCCTGGCCGCGCAAACCCCGATCGTCTGGCGGACTCTGGCCGATGGCTCCCAAGACAGCGGCGCCACTCGCCTCGCCCTTGACGGCCAGGAGATCCACGGCGAGGGCGGCACCCTGGCCGCCGATGCGCCCGGCGCCGGCGGCGATCGTGGCCTGGGCGTGACCACCACCGCCCCGCCGCTCAGCGATCTGTCCGATCCCTTCGAGGCCGGCGCCCTGGGCATCGACGCCGATGGCACGCCGCGCCGTCTGATCGTGCGCTACACCCTGCCCCGGGCCCGGCTCGCCCTAACACTCTCGGGCTTCGAGGCCGAGCGTCGGGTCGATTATGGCTGGCGCCGCGCCCATGATCCCTGGGGGCTGGCCTGCCTGGGCCCCGCCGATGACAGCGGCGGCTGCGCCGTGGCCTGGCTGGAGGGGGCGAGCCTGAAGGCGCGGCGCGCCGGCGCCACGATCGGCGAGGTGACTTTGCGGGCCTGCGCCGAGTCGGCGGACGGATCCCAGGCGCGCTTTCCCGCCATCGGCTTTGGCGGACAGACCTTCGATGAACTGATCTTGACCCCCTTGCTGGTCGAAGACGGCCAGGGCGCGACGCGACCGGGCGAGGGCAGCACCTTTCGCCTGGGGGCGCTGACCGCCGCCCCCTGCCCCAGCCCCTGCCCGGCGAGCCCGGGCGGCGTTCTAAGGCCCGAGGGGTGCCCTTAACCGCCCTTTCGGCTTGCCCCGTCCCACCTTGGACCTTATTTGACGGGTACCTCTTCCGCCCCGCCCCCGTTCATCCTATCGCCGGCCCGACGGAGCGCCCATGCCTTTGCAAGCCATCGTTTCCTTTCTGCGTCTTGATATCGCCGCCGGGGTTATCCTGGTCGGCGCGGCGGTCCTTGCCCTGATCGCGGCCAATTCGCCGGCGGCGGCGCTCTATGAGCAGGTCTTTCAAACGCCCTTCGTCATCGGCTATGGCCCCTGGCTGCTGGAAAAGCCCCTGCTGCTGTGGATCAACGACGGCTTGATGGCGGTCTTTTTCCTGCTGGTCGGGCTGGAGATCAAACGCGAGGTGAGGGGGGGCGAATTATCGACCCCGCGTCTGGCCGCCCTGCCGGCCGTCGCCGCCGTGGGCGGCATGGTGGTGCCCGCCCTGATCTATGCCAGCCTGACCTGGGGCGATGCCTTCGCCCTGCGCGGCTGGGCCATTCCGGCGGCCACCGACATCGCCTTCGCCCTTGGCATCCTGACGCTGCTCGGTCCACGGGTGCCGATCTCGCTCAAGATCTTCCTGACCGCCCTGGCGATCATCGACGACCTCGGCGCTATTTTGATCATCGCGTTCTTCTATACGGCAAGCCTGTCGCCGCTCGCCCTGCTGCTGGCTGCCGCATGCCTCGCCTTGTTAATCGGCCTTAATCTGTCGGGTCAGCGCCGCCTGTGGCCCTATCTGCTGATCGGGGTCGTGCTGTGGGTCTGCGTGCTGAAATCGGGCGTCCATGCCACCCTGGCTGGCGTCGTTCTCGCCCTGACCATTCCCTTGGGCGCGACGGACGATGAAAGCGCCAGCGCCGACAAGCCGTTGGAGCGCTTGGAACACGGCCTGCACCCCTGGGTCACCTATGCCATCTTGCCCCTCTTCGCCTTCGCCAATGCCGGGGTGTCGCTGGCCGGCCTCCCCCCTTCGGCCCTGCTCGCCCCGGTGCCCCTTGGCATCGTGCTCGGGCTGTTTCTTGGCAAACAAATCGGCGTCTTCGGGTTTTCCTGGCTGGCGATCCGCAGCGGCCTTGCCCCGATGCCCCAGGGGGCGCGCTGGCGCGATCTGTATGGCGTGGCCCTGATCACCGGGGTCGGCTTCACCATGAGCCTGTTCATCGGCACCCTGGCCTTCGAGACCAGCGATCCGCTGGCCGCCGATTTTGGCACCGAGGTGCGTTTGGGCGTGCTGAGCGGGTCCCTGCTCTCGGGCGTCATCGGCTATCTGGTGCTGCGCTTGAGCAGGCGAAACCCGGCCACAGAATAGGGCCTTGGCCTATTCCCCGACATCGAGCAACAGGCCCCGGCGGCGGGCGATGCGGAAGACCCAGAGGAACAACCCCAAAGCCCCGCCCAGATAAAAGACGTTGAGGCCGACGGCCGCCCAGAAATGGCCCATGGAAAAGCTGCCATCGATCATCAACTGGCGCATGCCTTCGAACACATGGGCGGGGGGAAAGGCATAGGCGATGGCCTGGAGCACGGGCGGCATGACATCGATCGGATAATAGATGCCGGCGATCGGCCAGAAGGCGAAGACCATCACCCAGGCCATGCTTTCCGCCCCCATGCCAAAGCGCAGCAAAAAGGCGCAGACGATCAGGCCGATGGCCCACCCCATCACCAGAAGATTGGCGAAAAAGGCCAGCAGCGGCAGCCCGAGGGCATAGATGTTGAAGGCATAGAAGGCGATCGCCAGCAGGCTGGCCGGCACCACGCCGACCAGGGTGCGCAGGATGCTCATCACCATCAAGGCCGCCAGTTCATAGGGCCGCAAGGGGCTGACGAACAATTGGCCCAGATTGCGCGACCACATCTCCTCGACGAACGACAGCGATACGCCGAGATTGCCGCGGAACAGCACATCCCACAGCAGCACCGCCCCCAGGAAAATCCCGGCCGCCTGGGCGATCAGACTGGACTGCCCCATCAGGAACTGGGTGATGAAGCCCCAGGTGACCACTTGAATGATCGGCCAATAGGCCATTTCCAGCAGACGGGGCAACGATCCGCGCATCAGATACCAGTGGCGCAGGACGATGGCGAAAACCCGCCGCCCGGAAAAGGCCCGATCGGCGGCGCCCACGGGCGATCCGGGAGGCGGCAGGGGGGACGAGACACTCATCGGTCGGACGGGCTCCTTTGCGCGGCCTCGCCCCCGGAGGCTTCGGACCCGCCGGGGCCGGGGGCGGCGCGGGCGATATCGAGGAAAACCTCTTCCAGGCTGACCCGCCCATAGCGCGAGACCAGATCGTTCGGGGTGCCGCGATCGTGGACCCGGCCGCCGCGCATGATCAGCACCGCCTCGCACAGCCGTTCGACCTCGGCCATGTTATGGCTGGCCAGGAACACGGTGGCGCCCCGCCGCCGCCGCCACTCCTCCAGATAGCCGCGCACCCAATCCCCGGTATCGGGATCAAGCGAGGCCGTGGGCTCGTCAAGGATCAGCACCAGGGGATCGTTGAGCAGGGCCTTGGCCAGGGCGACCCGGGTCTTTTGGCCAGCCGACAGCTTGCCCGCCGGCCGCTCCAGCAGCCCAGCCACATCCAGATCCCTGGCCAGTTCGGCGATGCGCGCGGCCGGTCGCGACAGACCGTAAAGATGGGCATAGACGGTCAGGTTCTCGCGCACCGTCAACCGGTGGGGCAGATCGACATAGGGGCTGGAGAAGTTCATCCGGGCCAGGGCCTTGTGGCGGTCGCGCACCATATCAACCCCCAGCACCCGTACCCGGCCGGTCGTTGGCAGCAGCAAGCCGAGCAACATGGACAGCGTCGTCGTCTTGCCCGCGCCATTGCCACCAAGCAGGCCGACGGTGGCGCCCTGGGGCACCTCGAAGCTCAAGGCGTCGACCGCCGTGACCCGGCCGCGTTTGCGATCATCAAAGATCTTGGTCAGGTTTTCGACATCGATGGCCCGTGGTTCCCGCGGGGTCATCCCCCCTCCTCCCGTCGTCCCCCGACATCGTGGGGGCGCCCCTCGCGCAGCAGATCATCAAGATAGAACCCCTGGAACACCCCGCAGCCAAGCTTTCGCCCGACCTCCACGGCGTGGCTGTCGTCGCAGCGGCAAAGGATGGTCCTGGCGCTTCCCGAAGCCCGGATCCGCTCGGCCAGGGCGGCGCCTTCGGCGGTATCGACCATCGCCCCAAGGTCGTGCGACCATTGCGCCTTGAGATAATCCGCCCCCAGCCGCTTGCGATCAAGCCACAGCATGGCCTGGGGGCCCAAACCATCGATCAGCACCTTGAAGCCCAGGTGGTGGAGGTATTCACGGGCGAACAGATAGGCCGGAAGATCGGCCATGACGTCATCAAGGCGCAGTTCCACGATCAGGGTCATCTGCGGAAACCGCCGCGACACCTCGCGCAAGGGACCAAAGCCCGGCCCCAGCAAGGTCGCGACATTGAGGTTGAGGCTGACGGCGGGGGTTTCCACCGCCGCCACATAGCCGCCGATGAAGGCGGTCATGCGTTGATCAAGCGTCGCGGTGAAGCGTCGAAATAGCCAAGCGTTGGAAAACAGATCGACCTGGGGGGCGATGGTCTGGCGCAATTCGGCGATATCGACGAAAAGCTCCGTCATCACCGGCGTGAGCGCGCCGTCATCGCCGATCATCACCATCCGCTGCCGACGCACCTGGTTGGACAGATCGGCCAGAACCAGAGCGTTTTCCAGCTTGGCCAGCCCTTCAGGGGTGAGCGGCCGCCCCCGGCTTGTCCCCCTGTCCCCCGCCCCGCTCGCCAAAAGCGGCGCGTCAAGGCCGATCTCCGGTCCGCCCGGGGTCCCCAGCGGGCCGGTCTTGCTCAAAGCCTCGCTCAAGGCCTGTTCGGCCCAGGCCAGCAGGGCCTCTCCATCGGTGGTGATCTGACTCCAGGCGACCAACGGGCTGTCGCGCCCCAGTTCCAGCGGCGCCGAGCAGGCCCGATCGCGCGGATCAAGGGCGCAGATGGCGTTGAGCGCGGCCAGCACGCGGGGGCCGTCGGTTTGATGGTGGATCACCAGAATCTCGTCGTCGGGCAGCAAGAAGGCCTTGATCTCGGGATCGCGGGCCAGACCGGCGACCAGATCATGGATGGCGGCCCGTGTGGCCGGCGAGCGCCGCCGCAGTACGTTTGGGCGGAGCCGCGCCAGCCGATACCCCAAAGGCTGTCGCAAAGTGTCGCGCAACCACGTCACCAGAACGGCCAGACCGCGCAAGCCGCCCAGCAACCCGGTCTTCGGCGCCGAAATGTCTTCGCCGCCGGCCTCCAGACCCTGTTCGCCCACGCCGACCCTGCTCACGAGGCGATCCTTTTCGCCCGGCCGGCGATGCGCACCGTATGATCAAGCGCCGCCCTGTCGCGGCATTGTTCCCGCAAAAGGCCGCTCACCCCCCGTCGAGTGGCGATGCAGCGGCTAAGGGTGCAGTGGCCCGGATCATGACAGGCGCCGAGAATCGCCCCCCCCAGCAAGGTATCAACGAAAAACCCCTGGAAGCGGCGAATCCCGCAGAGCAATCCCCAGGTCATCGCCTGTTCGGACTCGACCCGGCTCAACACCAGTTTCGCCGCGCCGATGGCGCCGATCAACCCGCGCGCCGCGGCGGCCTCGTCGCCATCGACGACATGAATGAAGCCGGGATTCCACTGAAGCTTGTAAAAATCGGCGTCAAGCTGGCCAAGATCGACCGTTTCCATGGTTCGGGGCGTCAGCCCGTCGATCAACAAGCGATGCCCCCGGTTGCGCAACCGATCGCGCGCCCGCAGGAAGGCGCCGATATCGGCGAAGACATCGATCCCCTGAACCTCGACGATCAAGCGCTGTTCCAAAGGCATGGCCTGGACGAACCCCTCGAAGGTGTCCGAGGTCAGGGTTTCCAGATTGAGATTGACGCTGATCGTCCCGGCGCCGCGGCAGGTCGCCAGGGGCTTGAGGGTGCGCAGGATGTGACGATCAAGCGAGCGGCTGAAATCCTGGAACAACCAGCGATCGCTTTGCAGATCGATGTGTTCGGCCACCCGTTTGCGCAGGGCCGACAGCGAGATGAAAATCTCTTCGAAATCGATCTCGGCGCTTGGCGCCTTGGTGACGCGGATCACCGGCTGGCGCTGGAGCAGCGGCGCCACATCGAGGGTTTCCATATCCGAGATCAGCAAGGCGAGGCGCTTGGGCGTCAGCGGCTGCTCATGGCCGTCCCAGGCGCCGGTCGCCTGGGCCTGTTCGGCCGAGCGCCGGTCGATATCATCGGCCAGGGCCTTGAAGGCGCCGTGGTGATCGGCCCGCCCCAGGTCGAACCAGCGGGCGAAGCGATCGATCCCGCCCCCGGTTCGGCCCCGAACCAGGGGATCTGCGCCAAACAGCGTGCGGATCCCTTCGGCGGCAAGGCGGACACCGGCGCGCGACAGGTTTTTGCCGATCACGACGATATCCAGACTGTCAGGCAAATAGACCCGTGGTCCGCCAACCGCCTTGACCAGCGGTTCGAACAGATCGGTGGCCCGGCGGACCAGAAGCGGGCGACGGAATTCCGGCTGAAGCTGCGAAAGCGCGATGACGGCGACTTGATAGCCGGCTGGGGCGGCTTCGAGACGCCCGAGCATCTCCATCATCGCCCTCGCGCCCCCGGATACGACTGTCGACTGTGGCATCACTGCCATCCCATCGGCAGGGCGCTTGCCGAAGGCTTTGTCGATCGCGCCATAATCATGCTCTTTGACCCGCCTATCCTCCCCGGCCCGCCGTGCCTCGCGCCAGCCCGGGTATCGCCCATAAAAACGCCGGCCTCGCCGAGCGCCGCCCCCGCAAGGCACTGTTTCACACAACCCAATGCCCCGTCATGCGCTATTTCACGGGGTTGGGGTCCAAGCCGTCGCTGTCGATTTACCCCTGCCCCAGGAAGGTGCTAAGCAGGGCCACCCCACGTTTTTCGGAGCCGCACCCCACCATGGACCCCACCCCCGCCCTTGCCGAAATCGTCGCCTCCCTCGCCCGGGTCCGGGTGCTGTGCGTCGGCGACGTCATGCTCGACCGTTTCGTGCGGGGCGATGTGGAACGAATCTCGCCCGAGGCTCCGATCCCGATCGTCCGGGTGCGCGACGAGCGCGCCATGCTGGGCGGGGCGGGCAATGTCGTGCGCAATATCGTGGCTTTGGGCGGACGCTGCGCCTTCATGGCGGTGATCGGCGAGGATCGGGCCGGCGCCGAAATCGGCGGCCTGCTCGGCGACGAACACAAGGTCGACAGCTTCATCGGTATCCAGCCCAACCGCCGGACCAGCGTCAAGACCCGCTTCTTCGCCGGCAGTCAGCAATTGTTGCGCGCCGACGATGAAACCATCGCCCCGCTCGATCCCTATGACGCCGACCGCCTGCTTGGCGATGTGCGCAGCCAGATCACCACCGTTGGCGCCCTGGTACTGTCGGATTACGGCAAGGGCGTTCTTGACGGACCGGTGGCCGCCAGCCTGATCGCCATGGGCCGCACGCAAAATCTGCCGGTGATCGTCGATCCCAAGGGCCGCGATTTCACCCGCTATCGCGGCGCCACCGTTTTGACCCCCAATCGCAAGGAACTAGCCGAAGCCACCGGCCTGCCCACGGGCACCGACGACGAAGTGGTGACGGCCTGCCGCCAGGTGATCGCCCGGTGCGGCGTCGATACCGTGCTCGCCACCCGCAGCCAGGACGGCATGACCCTGGTCGGCGCCGATGGCTCGGTGCTCCACCTGCCGGCCGAAGCCCGCGAGGTCTATGACGTCTCGGGCGCCGGTGACACTGTGGTCGCCACCCTGGCCGCCGCCCTGGCCGGCGGGGCGCCGCTGGCCGTCGCCTGCCGGCTGGCCAATCTGGCCGCCGGCATCGTCGTCGGCCGGGTCGGCACCGCCGCCGTTCCCGCCGCCGATCTGATGGCCGCCGTCCACCAGGAAGAGGTCAGCGCCCGCGATTCGAAAATCGTCGGCGCCGAGGATGCCCGCGAGGTGGTCGATAAATGGCGCCGCCACGGGCTGCGCATCGGCTTCACCAACGGCTGCTTCGATCTGCTCCACCCCGGCCACGTCTCCTTGCTGCGTCAGGCGCGCGCCGCCTGCGACCGGCTGGTGGTCGGCCTTAACAGCGACGCCTCGGTCCGCCGGCTGAAGGGCGACAGCCGGCCGGTGCAAGACGAAACGGCGCGGGCGATCGTGCTGGCCTCGCTGGCCGATGTCGATCTGGTGGCGGTCTTCGGCGAAGACACCCCCCTTGGCCTGATCACCACCTTGCTGCCCGATGTTCTGGTGAAGGGCGCCGATTATACCGTGGATACGGTCGTCGGCTCCGACGTTGTGCTGACCAATGGCGGGCGGGTTCTGCTCGCCGATCTCAAGGCGGGCTTTTCCACCACCTCCACCATCGCCCGCCTCCATGGCGGATCGCGCCGATCGGGAGATACCCTTTGATGACCTGTCGTTCTTTCGCACCCCTGGCTTTCGCACCCCTCGCCCCCTTGGGCGGCTTTGTCCTGCTTCTCGCGGCCTGTTCCAGCCCCCCCCATCAACCGCCCACCGTCGAGGCCGAATCGCTGCCCATCGCTTCCCCCACCTCTTGCGGGGCGGCGAGCCTGGAAGACCGGATCGGCGGTCCGCTGCTGCCCAGCGGCACCCCCGATCCCACCGACGGCCCCTTCCTGCGCCTCTCCGACCTGCCGCAGCCCCATCGCATCCTGGTTCCCGGCGCCTTCGCCACCGAGGATTTCCGGCCCGACCGGCTGAACGTGCACCTTGATACGTTGGGGCGGGTGGCGCGGCTGACCTGCGGCTGATCCCCCCTCGGCGGCCGATGATCTCCCGCAAGGGTGGCGCGCTGATCGAGATCGCCCTGGCGCTGGCCCTGATCGGCTTGGTCCTGGCCGCCGGCCTTCGCCTGCTGCCCGCCTGGATCGAGGGGACGCGCCGCCAAGCCACCCTGGCGCGGATGGCGCGGGTCGATCTGGCCCTGCTCGCCCACCTGGAACGCACCGGCTCGCTGCCCTGCCCGGCCGAGGCGGAAAACTCCCAGACCCCGGGCGCCGGGGGCGCCTGTGGGCCCGCCGCCCCCGGCCGCGCCCTGTTCGTCGTTGGCACCGTGCCCTGGGCCCCCCTGGGATTGATGCCGACTGATACCATTGATGGTTGGGGCAATCGTCTAACCTATGCCGCCAGCCTGTCGCTGGTGACGACGGCGCTGAGCCTGGACGAGACGCGCTTTGGCGACAGCGCGGCGCAGGGCGCGATCCCGGTGCTGGGCGCCGACCCGACGATCCGCCCGGCCGCCCTTGACCGCGCCGCCCTGGCGTTGATCAGCGCCGGCCCCAATGGCGCCGGGGCGATCACCCGCGCCGGGGGGCGCCGCCCCGCCGCGACCAATCCCGCCGAGGCCGCCAATACGCCGCCAGCCGAGGGGACGGTCCGCTTCGACGCCGAGGGGCCGGCGGCCGCCGGCCTGCATGCCGTGGCCTTTGATGACATCGTCCATAGCCGCACGCCCTGGGCCCTGCTGCGCGAACTGGGCCACCATCACTGATCACGACTCAGGCGCTGCGGATTTTGCGAAGAAACTGGTCGACTTGCTCGGACAACACGGTGGCCTGATCCGACAGCGTGCTTACCGTTCCTGAAAGATCGCGCATCGTAGAGTCGGTCTTGCCGGCCAGGGCGCTGACTTCCCCGATGGTGTTGGTGACCAGGGCGCCGCCCCGGGCGGCTTCGTCGACGCTGCGGGCGATCTCGCGGGTCGCCGCCCGCTGTTCCTCCACGGCCGAGGCGACGGCGGTGGAGGTCTGGTTGATGGTGACGATGGTGCCGCCGATGCTCTGGATCGCGGCGACGGCGTCGCGGGTGGCCTTTTGCACGGCGGAGATCTGCGCCGAAATCTCGTCCGTCGCCCGAGAGGTCTGACGGGCGAGGCTTTTCACCTCTCCCGCCACCACGGCGAAGCCCTTGCCGGCATTGCCGGCGCGGGCCGCCTCGATCGTGGCGTTCAGCGCCAATAGGTTGGTCTGGGCCGCGATATCGTTGATCAGGCGGACGACATCGCCGATCTTGCCCACCGCCCCGGCCAGCCCTTGCACCAGATCATTGGTGCGCTGCGCCTCTTCGACCGCCGAATCGGTGATGGCCGCCGCCTTGCCCACTTGGCTGGAAATCTCTTGAATCGAACTGGTCAACTGCTCGGTCGCCGTGGCGACGGTGCCGATGTTCTCGCTGGTTTGCGATGCCGCCGTGGCCGCGGTATCGGATTCCCGCGCCGTTTGATTGGCGACGACCGCCAATAACCCCGAGGCCGTCGAAACATGCCCAATCGACGAGGCGACCTGTTCGACCACGCCCGCCACCTGCCGCTCGAACTGCCCTGCGGCATCGTTGAGAGCGACCGCGACTTGCTCTTGGGCCGAATGCATATAGGCGGTGGACGCGATTTCCAACTCGAACATCACCGTTCGGGTCAGGGCGCCGATGACGCGTTGGAGTTTCTCTTTGTCACGCCGGTACTGCGGATAGACCGCCGCGATCATGCAGCGCAAAATGTTGCTATAAAAGCAGAAGTACCAGCGTAGAGACAGTCCCTGGCGTTGGCGTTTGCTAAATATCTCGACGCCGTTTCGAATCTGCTCCTCGGCGAAGGTCCCGGCGAAAACATCATCGATCCAATGCGTACGCTGCGCTTGGCAGGCATCCTCTATTTTCATGCCCGCATAGGCATCCCGAACCTCGGGATAAGCGAGAATCTTGTTGTAACTATCAAGAACCGCCTCATCGATTATTTTCTCGATTATCGGCCGACACTCCCGCAAGATCTCCCGCGTTGGCCCGTCGATGTCGAGAGCCTGGAGACGATTGCCCAGGTCTATTTCCAGCGCCTTACCCATAATGCCCCCCGAGGAAAAACCGATAATTTAATCTTTTCAATAAAAACAATATTTTTTATTTAAAAATAAAAGAAGAATGACTAATCTTTAAGTAAATTTAAATTATCTAATATTGATAAAATATCAAAAAAAGAGCATCGTTCACGCCTAAATTAGGCGTTAAGAAAAATAGTCCGCGACTCTTCTTTACTTTAGAGAAGTAAAGATTATCAAAACAGACCGCATCGATCAAGATATTTCCCCTTATCCGATACCTGGATTCCAATTCTTGAATCAAACAAAAATCCGGCCACAAGGCTTACCGGAGAACGGATTTTTTGAGTTCTTCCAATTTTTGGCATCGGGTTTCCCTTACGCCCTCCCTGCTCAGCCCGCGAGGCCTCCCTTCGACGCTCTCGTTACCCCCAGAAGAGGGGCCGTCAGTCCCGCGCGAAGAAGAAACCCCTCATGATTGTACAAAGGCCCTTCAGGGCCTTCCGCCCCAGGACTCCCTGCGCATGCCAGGGCAAGGCCCGGAAAGCCGGTGTTCCCGGTTCCCCTCGCCGCCCTAGCCAACAGTCCCCTCTCGCCGGTCAAGACGCGGATACCCAATAAATTTCAGACGCAACCAATTCCTCTGCCACGGGTTCTCCACACAACATAAGAATTCAGGATGTAAGGAGACCACTCATGTTGACATGGGCCCTGATCTTTCTCGTCGTCGCGGTTGTCGCCGCGCTCTTTGGCTTTGGCGGAATCGCCGGAGCGGCCGCCAGCATTGCCCAGATTCTCTTCTTCGTGTTCCTGGTGCTGCTGGTCATCTCGCTGATCATGCACTTCACCCGCCGCTCGCGGCTTTAGCCGCCCGGGTTTGGCTTTCCAGGGGCGTCCCGTTATACTAACGGGGCGCCCTTTTCTTATGCCGTTTACCCTGGGGCTCCGCGATGGACCTGACGTCTTTGCTGCGCCTTGCCCATCAGCGCTCCGCCAGCGATCTCCATCTCGCCGTGGGGATGGCGCCGTCCCTGCGCATCGACGGCCGGTTAAGCGAGATGACGCCGCAAGGCGCCCTGATTGATCGATCGGCGATCATGGGCCTGATCGCCCAGGCCCTTGACCAGCCGGCGCGCGAGCGCCTGGAGCGCCTGGGCGAGGCCGAGGCGATGCTGAGCTTGCCGATGGCCGCCGATCCCCCCTTGCGGGTGCGGGTCACCGCCTGCCGGGCGCTGGCCGGGCCGACCCTGGTGCTGCGCCTGCTCGCCGATCGGCCACCGGCGGCCGAAAGCCTGGGACTGCCGCCGGCGATAACGGCGCTAACCGGGCGCCGCGACGGCTTGATCCTGATCGCCGGCGCCGCCGGGGCGGGCAAGACCACCACGGCGGCCTGTTTGATCGACACCATCAACCGGGCGGGCGGGCGCCATATCCTGACCGTCGAGGATCCGGTGGAGTTCCGCCATGCGCCGCTGGGCGGACCGGTCACCCAGCGCGAGGTCGGCACCCATACGGCAAGCTTCGCCGCCGGGCTGACGGCGGCCCTGCGCGCCGACCCCGATGTGGTGCTGATCGGCGAGATCCGCGATCCCCAAACCCTGGCCCTGGCCCTGCGTACCGCCGGGACCGGCCATCTGGTGATCGCCACCTTGCATGCGGCGAGCGCGGCGGGCGCCATTGACCGCGCCCTTGATCTGCTGTCCTTCGATGGCGGCGCTCCCGGCCGGGACGCCGCCCGCGAGGCCCTGGCCACCGCCCTGGCCGCCGTGGTTTACCAGCGCCTGCTCGCCCGTCGGGGCGGCGGGCGGATCGGCCTTTTCAGCCTGCTGCTGGCCTCGCCGGCGGTGAAGGCGGCGATCCGCGACGGCCAGACCCGCCAGTTGCCGGCGCTGATGGAGATCGGCCGCCGCCTGGGCATGCTGCCCGAAGCCGACGCCCGCGACGCCCTTGAAGCCGAAGGCCTTGTCGAAGCGCGGTGCTTCGCCGATCAGCCGTGATCGATATGGGCGAGAAAGGCGCGTTCCAGGCCGATGCCGCCATACCGGGCGCACAGCGCCGCCGGCGGGCCATCGAAGATCAGCGTTCCATCGCGCAGAACCAGCAGGCGGTCGCACAACTCCTCCACATCGGCCAGCAGGTGGCTAGACAGCACCACCGTCCGCGCCTCGGCGCGCGCCGCCAACAAACGATCCTTCAACGCCACCCGGGCCCGGGGATCAAGCCCGGCCGCCGGTTCGTCAAGCAAGGTCAGTGGCGCTGCCGCCAGCAAGGTGGCGGCCAAGGCCAGCTTGCGTTCGCCGCCCTTCGACCATTGACCCACCGGGCGACCCAGCAGGGCGGGATCAAGCGCCAAGGCCTGACAGGCCGAGGCCAGGGCGGTGGGCTCCATCGTTTTGCCGTGACCAAGCAACAGGGCGCGCGCCCAGTGATCGCCGCGCAAGACCGCCATCGGCCGGTGATTTTCAGGCAGATAGGCCAAGGCCCGGCGGGCCGGCGCCGCGCGGGGATCGGCGCCAAACAGCCGCACAGAACCGGCGGCCGGCGCCAGCAATCCGGCGCAGGCGCGCAGCAAGGTGGTCTTGCCCGCCCCGTTCAGGCCGACCAGACCAACCACTTCCCCGGGGCCGATGACCAGATCGTCGATCGCCAAGGTTTGCCGCCGCCCGCGCCGTATGCGCAGCCCCGCAAGCGCCAGGGCCGGCGTTCCCCCCACCTCCGCCGTCATAGGCCGCCCTCCAAGCGGTCGTCGAACACCCGATAGGTCTGGGCCGGGCGCAGGCCGACCCGCCGCCAGTCGCCGGGGCCGCGTTCAACGGCCAGCGTCACCCCCCGGGAACTGGCGCCAAGCAGCCGCACATGGGGTGGCGCTAGCGACAGCGGGCCATAAGCCTTGCCGTTCAACCACACCGTCCAAGCCGCCGGCCCCACCCACAGCAGGGCATCAAGGCGCAGATCGCGCAGATCGCGCCAGCCCGGCGGCCGTCCCCAGGGGCCGGCGCTGATCGCGGCGACCACCGCCGCCCCCTCGCGGCTGGTGCCGAGCAGCAGGGCGCGGGGCGGCGCCCCGCTTTCCCCATCGGCGATGACATCCGGGGCGGGGTCTGGGGCGGGCGCCCCCGGACCACGCCAGATCAGCCCATCGCGGCGCAGGCGCAGCTCAAAGGTCAGAAGCGCCGCTTCGCTCCCTTGCGCGACAGAGGCGAGATCGATCCCCTCCGCTTCCGCCGAGCGCCTGATCTCCAGGCCGCTCACCCCGCCCCGGGGCGAGAACGCCTTGGCGACGGCTTCGGCGAACCCCAGGATATCGCCATCAAGCAAGGCTTGGCCGCTTAAGGTCAGGGTATCGCTAACACTCTCAAGCCCCTCGGCCACGGGACGCGAGGTCCGCGGGGCCAGGGTGCTTTCCACAGCGAAGATCCGCCAACGCGCCGCCAGATCGGGCAAGGGATCCAAGGTCCCCCGACGGTCGATATCGGCCAGATCCCCCCGGGCCCAGGCCTTTCGCCACGCCTCGGCCAAATCCCTGCCCTCGGCTTGCGCGCGCCGGTCGCCCGCCAGGGCGGCGCTTTGGGCGCGAAAGGAGCGTTCAAGATCGTCAAGACGGGCGCTTTCGCGCGCCACCTGCCCGCTCAGGGCCAAGGCCGCCCCCAGGCAGGCCAGGGCGAGGCCAAGGCCCAGCCACCGCCGTCTCATCGCGCCCCCGGCGGGCCGAGGCGGACCACCAGCGGCCGAGCGGTGGTCGTACCGCCGCCGTGCATCGCGGTCGCCTCATCGAGGCCGCCGTCAACCACAACGGATCGGCCGGGAAAGGCGGCGCCCAGCCGGGCGCGCAACACCCCCGGCGACGGCGCCGTCGACGCCGCAAGGCTGAGATGAAGCGTGCCCGGCGCCACGCCCTCGCCGTCAAAACGCAGCGCTTCGACCAGGGTCCCCGGGCCAAGAGCGGCGCGCAGTTCCCCCCCGTCGTCCCCCTCGCCCCGCCAGAACACGGGAGCCGGCAAGGCCTGGTGGGCGGCGAAGGCGCGCAATACGGCCTCGGGAACCGGAAAACTCTCCTTTTCGCGGGCCAAAGCAGCCTTCTCAACCGCCAAATCAGCCAACATCCCCGCTAAATTGGCGCGCCGCAGGCTAAGATCGCGCAATGTCCGCGCTTCAAAGGCCATCCAAGCCCCCATGGCCACCCCGAAAACAAGGCAGACGGCCAACAAAAGCCGGCTTGAGGCGAAGGCCGGCCCCGGCTTTTCCTGCGCCGGGGCAAGCAGCCATAAATGACGGAAAGGGCTCTCCAAGCTCGCCCAGGCCAGCAAGGCTTCGGCGCCACAGCCGGCGGGGGCGCCCAGGCGCAGGGCGGCCTCGGCATCGGTTGGCGCCAGGATGGCCGCCCCCGCCGCCAAAGGCGCGGCGGCTTGGCGGAAGGCCCGGGCGGTGGCGCCGTCGCCGCCAAGCAGCAGCAAGCGGCAGGGGGCGTCACCGGGATAGCCCCGGCGCCGCAGATAGCCCAACGTCGCCCGCGCCTCCTCGGCCAAGGCGTCGCCATCGAGCCCGGCCGGCCCCAGGCGGGCAAGCACCGGAGCGCCATCGCGGGTCACGATCTGACGGGTGCCGGCGCGTCCAAGCAGCAAGGTCAGCGCCCAGCCTTGATGCTCGCCCGGCGGCCCCGGATCAAGGCGGGCGCCGAGGGCGGGAAGGGCCAAGGCCCCGGCGATCGGCCCGCGCAAGGCCAGCCCGCGGTCGCGCAGGGCGGCGATCAGGGCGGCGAGGGCGCCGCCGCGATCGCCCAGCCCGGTCATCACCAGCGAGCGCACCGGGGCGCGGACGACCCGCGCCGCCCGCCAAAAGGCCTGCGGCAAAGCGGCGCCAAGATGGGCGCGGCGCAAGGCCCGGTGATCGAAGGGGCCGACACGGGGAATCTCGGCGGTTTCAACCCGCAGGTCGGCGGCGTCGACCAGCACCAGCAACCGGCCGGTGAACCCGCCGCCCAGGGCCTGAATGACCGCCTCGGCCAAGGCCGCGCCCGCCAAGGCACCCTGGCCGCGCTCGGCCTCGATCGCCCGAACGCCCCCGGCCGAGACCAGCAGCGGCGCCGCCCCCTCGGCCAGAACCAGGGCAGCCCCAGGCGCCCGGGATGCCCGGGGCAGCCGCCGGGCCCTCGCCACCCCCTCCGTCAAATCGCCGCCTCCTCCCCAGGACTAGCATCCTATAAGACCAGGAATCACGGCTTTATCAATTAAAACGTGCAGTATTCAACCGGCCAAGACGATCAGGCTGTCATAGACCGGCAGCAGCACCGCCCAGACGATCCAGCCCAGCAGACCGCCCGCGACCAACAGCAAGGCGGGTTCAAGCAAGCCGATCAGCCGGTCGGTGGCCTCGGCGACATCGCCGTCATGGAAGGCGCTGACATGGCCCAGGGCCCCGGCCAGATCGCCGCCATCCTCGCCGATGCGCACCATGCGGGTGACCAGCGGCGGAAACTGCCCCGAAAGCCGCAGGGCATCGGACAGCGGATGACCGGCGGTGACCGCCGCCGTCGCCGTATCCAGGGCCTCGGCCAGGCAGCGATTGCCCAGAACGCCGCGCGCGGTGGCAAGGCAGACCGCCAGCGGCACCCCGGCGCCGACCATCAGGGCGAAGAAATGGCAAAAGCGCGAGAGCGCGATACGCCGGATCAGCGGTCCGCCCAGCGGCAAGGCAAGGATCCAGGCATCCAGGCGATAGGCGGCTTCATCGGACATCCGCCGCGCCAGACCGGGCGCGAGAAGGCCGGCAAGGGCCAGAAAGCCCAAGGCGAAGGCATGGTCGACGATCAGCCCCGACAGCCCGATCAGCGCCCGGGTCTGCGGCGGCAGGCCCTCGCCCAAACCGCCGAGGAAGCTGGCGAGATCGGGTACCACCACCGCCATCAGGAAAACGAACAGCAAGGCGATGGCGCCAAGAACGACGAGGGGGTAGCGCGTGGCCTTGCGCAGCCGCCGCCCCAGATCCTCGCGCCAGCGCAGGTGGGCAACCAGAGGGCCGAAGGCGCCGCCCAGATCGCCGCTTTCCTCGCCGGCCCGCACCACGGGGGCGACCATCGGCCCCAGAGCCCGCTCGTGCCGCCCCAGCGCGTCCGACAGCGCGAGGCCCTGGGACAGATCGCCGCGCACCCGCCGCAAGATCATCCGCAGCCGACCGTCGCCGGTCACCTCGCCGATATCATCAAGGGCTTCGAGCAGCGGCACCCCGGCGCCCAGGGCGCGGTCGAGATGCAGGAACAACTGTTGAAGCTCGCGCTCGGCGATGGCGCCGCGCCGCCCGACCAGCCCGCCGATCCAGGCCAGCGGCCCCCGCCGATCGGGCCGGCTTGCCGGGCGGGCCGCCAACAGATGCAGCCCGGCGCCCAGCAGGCCGCGCTGAAGGGCGCCTTCGCCCTCGGCCTCCAATCGCCCGCGCACCACCCGGCCCCGGGCGTTGACGGCGCGATAGGCGTAAAGCGTCATCAGGCCAGCCGGCGGGTCACGTCGATGGCGCGCATCAGCGCCGCCACATCGATCACCCCCTCGCAGACCAGCCGCGCCCCGTCATCGAGCATCGGCCGATAGCCCTGACGGGTCGCCAGGGCGCGGATCTCGGCCAAGGGCGCGGCGCTGGCGATGAGGTCGTCGATCTCGGGGCTAATGCTCAGCAATTCGCTGATCGGCACCCGGCCGTGATAGCCGGTTTGACCGCAGGCCTCGCAGCCGCGCGCCCGGAAGATCTCGGGCGGATCCGTGGCATCAAGGCCCAGGATCTTGCATTCCACCGGCGAGGCGCGATAGCTCTGCCGGCAGTGCGGACACAGGCGGCGCACCAGACGCTGGGCGAGAACGCCGATCAGCGAGCCGGCGAGCAGCCCCGGCCGCAGCCCCAGATCCATCAGCCGCGGCAGGGCCGAAGGCGCGTCATTGGCGTGCAGCGTCGCATAGACCTGATGGCCGGTCATCGCCGCGCGCAGGGCCATGGCGGCGGTATCGGCATCGCGGATCTCGCCGACCAGCATGACATCGGGATCCTGGCGCAGCAGGGCGCGGATGCCATCGGCGAAGCCCAGCCGCGCCCCTTCGCGCACCTGGGTCTGACGCAGCAGCGGCAGGTCGTATTCGACCGGATCCTCCAAGGTGACGATGGTGATCTCGGGGCCGCTGATATGGTCCATCAAGGCGTAAAGCGTGGTGGTCTTGCCCGAACCGGTGGGGCCGGTGACCAACAGCAGGCCTTCGGGCCGGCGGACCAGCAGTTCCAGGGGATCGAGCGTGCCATGGGCCAAGGCCAGTTGCTCGAGCTTGAGCGGGGTGGCCGAGCGATCGAGCACGCGCAGCACCATGTTCTCGCCATGGACAGTGGGGATGACCGAGGCGCGGAAGTCGATCTTGCGGTGGGCGATAGCCATCGAGAACCGGCCATCCTGGGGCCCCAGGCGGTCGGCGATGTTCATTCCGGCCAGGATCTTCAGGCGCTGGGCCACCGCCGGCCAATATTGCTTATGGAAGATCAGCGTCTGGCTCAGCGTGCCGTCGATGCGCAGGCGCACCCGCAAAAAGGCCCCTTGGGGCTCGAAATGCAGATCCGAGGCCCGGCGCTTGACGGCGTCGAGCAGCAGGGCGTTGACCAGCCGCACCACCGGGTGGGAGTCGGTATCACGCAAGCTTTCCGGATCGGCGCCGGCCGCCCCCAGGGTTTCAAGCTCGCGCAGCACGCCATCAAGGGCCAGGACATGGCCATAGCTGCGATCGATGGCCTGGGCGATCTCGGCCTCCGACGACACCACCGGTTCGATCCGCACATCGCGGCCATAGTGGCGGCGCACCTCGTCGATCGCCACCACATCAAGGGGATCGACCATGGCCAAGCGCAGCAGCGAGCCGCGCAGGCCGACGGGGAACACCCGCAAACGCCGGGCCTCGCGTTCGGGCAAGGGCGCCAGGGCCGCCGGATCGGCAAGCGTCGACGCGGCGTCAAAGCGGTCGTGACCGCTGCTTTGGGCCAGCACCTCGGCCAGCACGCCATCGGTGATGAACCCAAGATCGACCAGAACCTGCCCCAAGGGCGCCCCGGAGCGCTTTTGTTCGATATGGGCCACCCGCATCTGATCGCGTGAGATCAACCCGCCGGCCAGCAGCTGATCGCCCAACCCCAGCGCCGGCACCAGGGCCGGCGGCGCGGCGGCGCGGCGCGCGGTCGTCGGTGGTGGCGGGGCCGAATGGGCCAGGGAGTCGGCCTTTTCATCGTCGGCGTGATCGGCCATGGCCAGTTCCAGGGATTGGCCAAGGGTCGGGGCGAGGGGGGCGCCGCCCATCCGCCGGGCCAGGGCCGAAGACAGCCGCAGCAAGGGCGTGGGCACAACGCCCCCCTCGCCGGCGCCAGCGTCGCGCGGGGATCCGGGCTCGCCCTCCTCGGTCTGCGGCCAGGCCGTGGCCCCGGTGCGATCCTCTTCGCGCAGGGCCGAGGCCAGGGTGCGGCGGCGTCCCTCGCTCGCCGGGGTCTCCGGCCCCATCCCGCGCCGACCCTCTTCGCCTTCCTTGGTCATGCCGGCCTCCTTTTGACGTCCCCGATGTCATCGGCCGTTAGTTTTCCATCTTCCCCCCACCGCCGCCAGCCCCGGCGACGGGCCGTCACTGCAAAAACAACACCGGATTGCACAACCCGGCCGCGCCTCCGACATAGAAGCCATCGGCATCCTTGCAAAGGTCGGCGGTTCCGGTTTCCCCATCGGGGGCGCTCATCACGATATAGCCGCTATCGGCATTGCCATCGTCATAGCGGATATCGATCTCGCGGGCCTGGGCCCCCGACAACGCCGCCCGGGTCGGACCGCGAGGGGTATCTTGCAACCGCAGCCAATGCCCCGTCGCCGCCGTGCGGCCGAAGCGGCCATGGATGATCGCCAGGGATTCCCCTGACAACCGGGCGGGCATGGTGGTGTCGCTGCCATCCGCCGCCGTTCCCAGCCGCACCCCGGCCAGGAAATTGCCATAGGCGAGATGCACCCAGGCCAGTCCCGATTCGGCGGCGGGCGCCGCCCCCATGGTCAGACCGGCGGTACCGATCACCCCATTGCCATCGCCATCGGCGACGCCGCCGGCCAGGAAGGTCGCCGCCTCGTCGAAATCGCCAGGCAAGGCGCCGAAGCGGTCTTCAAAGGCGCTGACCGCCGTGCGGGTGGCCTCCCACTGGCTGATCGTCATCTTCAGGCGGGTGCTTTCGATCAACTGCTGGCCCTTGAGCACGCCGCCCAACAACAGCCCGACCAGCACCAGCACCACCGACATCTCGATCAGGGTGAAGCCGGCGCGCAGGCGCGAGCCCCCGGAGCGCAAGACAAAGGAGCGTTTCATCGCAAAGCCTCCTTACGGGAAAGGGCATCGGGCAGGCGGCGCGCCCAGTCGGGAAGATCGCCCGCCGGCAGATCGGCCAAGGGTCGGGCGAGAGCGGCGGCCAAAGCCCGATCGCCGCCGCGATCGCCCGCCAGCGCGGCGGCATGAACCAGCCAGGGCCAGCGCCCGGGCAGGCGCGTTTGGGCCAGGGCGGCCAAAGCCCGGGCCAGCCGTCGCGCCGCTGGTCCGCGCGCCGCCGCTCCGAAGTGCAGGGCGGCCAAGGCCGGGGCAAGCTCGCTGCCCGGGGCCAGCCCGTCGATCACCGCCAGCCACAGCGCCAGCCGCTCGCCATCCCCGAGCGGCAGGGGGGCCACCCGCCCCGTCGCCTCGCCGGCGTTTTGCAGCCACAACGCCAGGGCGCGTTGGCCGCCCGCCCGGTCATCCAGGCTGAGCACGGCCACGGCCTCTGGCGCGGGCGGCGGCGGCAAGGCCGTGGGGTGCGCGGGCTCGGGCGAGGCGGCAGCCCCAAACATCAGCAACAGGCCACAGGCCAAGGGGGCGAAGCCGGCCAAGGCCCGGGCGAAACGCCGCGCTGGCGGCGCCCTCACCGCCCCTCGCCCCGGGCGAGATCGGCCGTCGCCATCGACAAGACGACCAGGATCAGACCCAGCGCCTGAAAGACGAGACCGGGCGCCATCGCCGGTCCGCCCCCAGGCGCCGCGATCAGCCAGCCCGATTCGACGCAGCGATCCAGGCGCGGCATCAGCCCGGCCACCGCCTCGACGACGCCGCCCCAGGGGCCAAGGGTCGGGGCCCGTGTCGCCGCCACCGCCGCCAGCAGGCCGCTCAAGCGGGCGAAGGCATAGAAAACCAGCGCCGCGCCGATAGCCAGCGACCGCCCCAGGCTGATCCCGGCGAAAACCGTGAAGGCCGCGACCACCGCGCCCTCCAGCGCCAACCCCGCCCCCCAGGCCACCACCCCCGCCCGCTCGCCGCCCAGGGCGCCAATGATCAGCGCAGCGACGGCGGTCAGGATAACAGCCACCGTCGTCGCCCCCAGCCACCAGCCAACGACCAAGCGCAGGCGCGACAGCGGCAAAGACAGCAGAAGATCGCGTTCCTCGGACTGGCGCAGACGGTCAAGATAGCCGCCGACCAGGGCGATCACCCCCAAGGCCAAGCCCAGACGCAAGGTGGAGGCCGCCAGCACCAGGGCGCTTTCCCGCCCTTCGACCAGGGTCATCGAACCAAGGAAGGCCGCGAGCCCCGCCGTCGCCGCCATCACCGCCGCCACGACGACAAGGCCGCGATCGCCCAGCAAACAGGCCAGCAGATGAAAAGCGGCGGCGCGCATCGGCTGTGCTCCTACATCGCCAAGGGCCGGGGATCGGGGGTATAGATGCGATAAAGCTGGCGATCGGCGGGATGGCTATGGGCGCCGCCGATCACGGTGGCGCGCAACAGCACCACCAGTTCCACCACGTCCGTATCGGCGCTGTCATGGCGAAAGGCCCGGCCGATCAGCGGAACGTCGCCCAACCCGGGCACGCCCTCCTCGTCGCGGCCCATGCGTTCTTGCATCAGGCCGCCCATCACCACCACGGCGCCATTGTCGATGGTCACCACCGAATCGAGTTCGCGGACCTCGACCACCGGAATAAGCGATTGCACCGACAGGTTTTGCAACGACACCGCCGGATCGGCGACACGGTCGGCGATGCGCGAGATGGTCGGGCGCAGGCCCAGGGTGACGCGGCCGCCGCCGGGCTCGACACTGGGCTGGACGGTCATCACCAGACCGATGGGAACCGTATTGATCTCGCTGGAATAGGTGGTCTGGGTCACGCCGTCGCTGGTCACCGTATCGACATCGACAACGAAATAGACCTCGTTCTCGGCGACCTTGAGCACCGCCGTCTGATTGTTCATCACCGTCAGCCGGGGGCTCGACAGGGTGCGCACGGCGCCGAAGGTCTTGATGAATTGTACCAGTGCCGATAACTCCACCGGACCCAGCGTGGCCCGCGTCCCCAGGCTCAACGTCGCCGCCGCGTCGGTCAAAGGCGGGGCGACCACCCCGGCCGCTCCCGGGATATCAAGCAGAAATTCCCCGCCATCGGTCAGCACCTTCCAATCGATGCCGCCGCGATACTGGTCCTTCAGCGTGACCTCGACGATCTTGGCTTCGATCAGCACCTGGGTCGCCATCGATTGGCGCACCCCGGCCAGATAATCGGCCACCTCGCGCTGCTGGGCGCGGCGGCCGACGACGGTGATCAGCCCGGCCTGACGGTTGATGTGAAACCCACCGCGCGCCACGCCGTCGCGGGCCTCCTCGGCCAGCGGGTCGCCCTCGGCCCGGCCCAGGATCTGGCCAAGCCCGCCGGCCACCTCGCCCCACAGATCGGCTTTCGACGCGCTGCTGACCAGACTGGCCGAGGCGTTGCCCCGACTGTCGCGAGAGTTTCCCTTGGCGGCAACGCTGGTGAAGACATCGGTGCTGGTCGAGACGCTGCCTTCCGAACTGCGCGCCATGTTAAGGGCGTCAAGGTGGTAGATCGCCGGCAGCGGCCGATCGAGATCGACCCTGACCACCCCGTCGACCAGGGTGATATCAAGCCCAGCCATCGCCCCCAAACGGCCGACGACCTCGGGAAAGGGCCGGTCGCGCAGGGAGAGAACGACAAGGCCGCCGACCTCGGGGCTCATTTCCAGATCGACCCCGACTTCGCGGCACAGGGCGACCAGCAGATCGGCCACCGGCGTCGGGCTTTGGGCGATCACCGTCACCCGGCGCGCCTCCTCGGGGGCGGGCAAGGCGGCAAGCTGGGGTTCCAGCAGCGGCGGAATCGGCGGTTCGGGAAGGGGGGACGGCCCCCCGCCACGGCGGGCGAGCAAGGCGCGATAATCGTCTTTGGTCAGGCCGCCGGCGCCATCGAAAGGCTCACAGCCCGCCAGGCCCGGCATCAGGGCGCAGAGCAGGGCAATGCGGCGGACCGGCGCTCTCATCGCCCCTCCCCGGGCCGGGGGGCGTCAAACCACCCCTAGATGATTCAATACCCCTATTCCTATCGCAGTTTTTCGGGAAATACACTTAAAAGAAGAATAGAACCGCAATCTCAGGTCGTTATCCCAGGGTACCCAGCCGCGCCAGCATCGCCATCACCAGACCGAACGCCAGGGCGGGGGCAAAGGGGAAGGGGCGATCGCCGTACCGCCGGCTCGCCAGCCCCCAGACCACCCCCGCGACGCCCGCCGTCATCAGGAAAACCGGCGCCTCGGCCGGGCCAAGCGCCACTCCGGCGGCGGCGATCACCCCAAGATCACCGGCGCCAAGCCCCTCTCGCCGACGCACGGCCCGATAAGCCAGCCGCAGGCCCTGGGCGAGGACGAAAGCGATTGCCCCGGAAAGCAGGGGGGACAGCGCGCCATCCCCCAGAGCGATCCGCCAAACCAGCAAAACCAGGGCAAGGGGAAGAACAAGGATGTCGTGGATGACGCCGAGATCGATATCGATGACGGCGATGGCCAGCAGCAAGGCCACCCCGACCAGGGCCGCGCCCAGGGAATAGGGCAAGGCGGCGGTGTCGGGCGAGAGCAGGGCGAAGGCAATGCCACAGCTTGCTCCAACCCCGGCAAGCGTCCCGGCCCGGATAAAAGAAAGGCGGTGGGCCGGCGGCGCGGCGGAGGCGCGAAGACAGGCGGCGAGACCGCCGGCGCCCAGGCCGGCCAAGGCCCCGAGACCGGCCCCCACCCAGAGCGTCTGGCTCAGGATCGGGCCTGAAGGGCCAGGGGGTGCAGCAGGGCGTCAAGGGGATTGGGGCCGCCGAAACCGGGCAGGCGCGGCAAGGTCAACCAGCGCGGCCCCAGGTTCAGGGCGCGGGCGGCGGTGCCCATGTGACCGGTTTCCACCGTCGCCGCCCCCTCGCCCGCCGCCAAATAGAGCGCGGCCGAGGCCAGACGGTCGAGATCGCCGGGCACGCCGCGCGCCAGCCGCAGCAAGCGGCGGCGGGCGGCCGGGGTGAAGACCGGATCGATCCACAAGGGATCGCGGCTGACCGCCAGCCGGTGATCCAGATAGCTTGTCAGATCGCTCCGCGTCATCGGCGTCAAACGCACCCCCGGACCCAGGCGCCGGGCCAGTTGGGGCAGGGTTTGCAGGCGTTCGCGCAGGCCCGGGCGGCCAAACAGGGCGACGCGCAGCAGCCGGCCGCGCGCGGTTTCCAGGGCGTCAAGACGGCGCAGGTCTTCCAGATCGCCATCACTGAGGGCATCGGCGCCATCGACCAGCAACACGGCGCGCCGACCGCTGACCCGCAGGGCGAGCAGGCGGGCGGTCAGCACCCGGGGGCTGGTGCCCGCCGGCCGCTCGGGATCGAGATCAAGGGCCTGGGCGACCAAAGGCAACAGCCGCGCCCCGCCCAGATCCGTGGCGTTGACGCGCACCACCAGCGCCCGGCTTTCAAGCAAGGCGGCGACCCAGTCGCACAGATAGCTTTTACCCAACCCCGCCTCGCCGACGACCGTCACCGGTCCGGCGTAGCGGGTCAACCGGGCGAGCAGGCGGCGCACGGGGGCCTGGGAGTCATTGCCGGCATAAGCCAGTTCCAAACCGGCCTCGGCGGGAAAGGGATGGCGGTGAAAGCCGAAATGGACGAGGACGGGATCGACGGCATTCATGGTGTGACACCCTCCAAACGAACTTCCAGCCAACGCGCCCGCCGCGACAGCGCCGCGAGATCGACTCCGGCGGTCTCGCCCCCGGCGCGCAGCAGCGTCACCGCCTTGCGATAGGCGGCAAGGGCGCGCGCCGCCTGCCCCGCCCTGTCGGCGGCCACCGCCAGATTGACCTGACGCACCGGATCGCCCGGCGCCAGGGCAGCAGCCTGTTCAAAAGCGCCAAGCGCGGCCAAGGGACGCCCCTGGCGCATTAACTGTAAACCGATTCGGCCGGTGATTTCGGCGTCATCGGGATAGGCGACGGCAAGACGGCCCAGGCGCTCCAGGGCGATCCCGGGCGCCAGATCGCCCAAAACGGCGACCAGCCGGGCCCGGGCAAGGGCATCGCCCGGCCGCAGGGCCAGGGCCCGCTCATAGGCGCCGGCCGCCTCGGTTGGCCGACCCAGGGCCTGAAGGCTGGCCCCCAGGCCAAGATGGGCTTCGGCCAAGGCCGGCGCCGCCCGGGTGGCGGCGCGATAGGCGGCAAGGGCCTCGGCCGTGCGGCCCTCCGCCAGGGCGCGATAGCCCTCTTCGACCAGACGGGCGGCCGACCCGCCGGCCACGGCGACCCGCGGCGCCTCTTCGGCCAAGAACGCCCCTTCGGCCGGTGCCAGATCGCCCAGAACCTCGGCGCCCTCCAGCCCGGCCCCCGGGGTCGGCGACTCGATCGCCTCGGACAAGGCCCCCTCCGCCGCCAAGGAAAGCGGGGCGAAAGCGCCAAGAGCAAGGCAGAGCGAAAGGACGAAGCTGCGCATCAAAGCCCGGATCCAGGGAAAACGGAAGGCCAGGAAGAGCCTGGGGAACGTCTCCCCACGCTCATTCCTATACCGAAAAGGGTTTAACGGTCCGTTACGGCGGGGATTGGCCGATCCACACCTGGGCCGTGTCCCCCTGGCCGCCGGCGTCAACCACGCTCACCCTGACCGCCAGGGCGCCGCCCCGGGGAAGGCTTGGCGGCATCCAGCGGGCGGTTCGGGCGAAGGCCGGGCTGACCAGGGGCCGGCCATCGACCAGCCAAGTCAGCGGCCTTTGCCCGCCGCGCGCCGACAGGGCCAGACCATCGACCAGGGACGCCGGATCAAGGACCGAGCCATCGGGGGGAAAGGCGATGGTCAGGGCGTCGCGGTCGACGGCCAGCCGCCGACCGGCGCGCGGCGGCTCGCCGTCCAAGCGGCGCAGCGGCGGCGGCAGATCGCCATTGGCGCCGATAAACACGCCGTCGGGCCGGGACCGCGGCGGCGGCGGCCGACCTTCAAGCGCTTCAAAGGCCTGGAACAGCAAGGGTGCGGCGGTGGCCCGGCCAAAGGCGCCGGGGCTTGGCGTGCCATCGGGGCGGCCAACCCAAACGCCGATCGTCACCTTGCCATCAAACCCCACCGCCCAGGCGTCGCGGAAGCCATAGGAGGTGCCGGTCTTGAAGGCCACGGTCCGACCGCCCTGGCGCAGATCGGCCAGGATCATCCCCGGGGGCGGCGGACTGCCCGCCAGGATATCGGCGACCTGCCAAGCCGCCGCCGGCTCAAGCACCCGGCGCGCCGGCAAGGGCGCACCGGCAAGGGCGCGCAAGGGGGGCGCCGCGCCCCCGGCATCGATCGCGGCGAACAGGCCCACCAGATCTTCAAGCCTCACCCCCAGGCCGCCCAGGGCCAAGGGCAATCCCGGCCGCTCGACGCCTTTGGGCAGGCGCAGGGCGATGCCGGCGCTTTGCAAGCGGGTGGCGAAGGCCAGCGGTCCCAGGCGATCAAGCAGCATGACCGCCGGCACATTGAGCGATTGGGCCAGGGCCTCGCGCACGCTGACCTCCCCCCAATGGGCATCGCCGAAATTGGCCGGGGTATAAGCGCCAAAGCGCGTCGGCCGGTCGATCATCAGCGTCTCGGGATGGACGATATGGCGCTCGAAGGCCATGCCGTAAAGCAACGGCTTGAGCGCCGATCCCGGCGAGCGCACCGCCCGCGTCATGTCGATCGCCCCCACCCGCTCCGGATCAAGGTAATCGGGCGAGCCGACGCTGGCCAGGATCCGGCCGCTGGCCGATTCGGCGGCCAGCAGGGCCAGCGATTGCCCGGGGCCCAAAGGCACGGCCACCCGCCGCGCCAACCGCTCCAGCCGGTTTTGCAGCCCCTCGTCGATCGTCGTGGCGATCGGCGCGCCCGCCGGCGCCCCGGCGGCCAGACGTTCGGTCAGATGGGGGGCGGAAAACGGCATTGGCCGGCGCGTCGTCGGCACCGGCTCGGCCTTGGCCTCGCGCGCCTGGGCCGGGTCGAGCAGCCCATCGCGCACCGCCCGCTCCAGCACCTTGTCGCGCGCCGCCCGCGCGGCGGCGGGATGGCGGTCGGGGCGCAGGGCCTCGGGCGCCTGGGGCAGGGCGACCAGCAAGGCCGCCTCGCCCGGGGTCAGACGGCGGGGATCCTTGCCCAGCCACGCCAGCGATCCGGCGCGCACCCCTTCCAGATTGCCGCCAAAGGGGGCCAGGGTCAGATAGGCGCCCAGCACGCCGGTCTTGCCGAGATGGGCTTCAAGCTGCACCGCCCGGACCATTTCAACCAGTTTGGCGGCGATGGTCCGCTCGGGACGCGGATCAAGCAGCCGCACGGTCTGCATGGTCAGGGTCGACGCGCCGGAGATCACCTTGCCATTGGCCAGCCATTGCCCAAGCGCCCGCGCGACGGCCAAGGGATCGACGCCGGGATGAGAGGCGAAGCGCCGGTCCTCAAAGGCCTGGAGCAAGGCCAGATAGAAGGGATCGACCGCCGCCGGGTCGCCGGGCAGCCGCCAAGCCCCCTCGGCGGTCAGAAAGGCGCGCAGCACGGCGCCATTGGCCGCCATCACCCGGGTTGACGGGGTCAGGCGGCCAAGATCGGGCGGCAACAGGTGGTCGCCGGCGCCGACAAGCAGCGCCAGCCCCAGGCCCCCCAGGGCGAGGCGGCGAAGCCATCGCCCGATCCCGCGCCGTCCCGGCGGTGTCATCGGCGCGGTCAGCGGGCGGCGATCGACAGCCGCCCCGCCCCCTGATTAGCCCGCAAGGCCGGGCGATCCATATCCTCGACGGCGGCGCCGGGAACAACGAAGCTTCCCGGGCTGACGGCGCGCACCACATAGGCCAGGGTGAACGTCGGCGTCTTGGCGTCGATATCGACGGAGGCGACATAGCGATCGTCGCGGGCTTCGACGTGGGTGGTGTCCGTCAGCTCCGGCAGCCAGGACAGCCCCTCGCTCCCCGGCGCCCCGGCGCCGATCCGCGGGTTTTCGATCTCGACCCCGGCGGGCAGCAGATCGACCACCAGCAGGCGATTGCCCCTTTCACGGGCGATGACCTTGGGATCGGTGGCCGAGCCGGTGATCAGCGCCACCAGCAGATCGTTCTGGCGCACCTTGGTCGGATCCACCGCCTCGCCGGCCAGGGTCAGGAAGCGACGGTCGATGGTCAACCCCTCGCTGGCCGCCGGCGGCGGCGCCTCGGGCTGGCCGTCAAGCGAGGCGACGACGCGCAGCGCCCGGTCGCCGCCATTGACGATATCCACCCCTTCGCCCAGGTCTTGGATGCTCAGGGGCAGGGTCACCGTGGTGCGGCCGCTATCGACGCCCACACCGTCCACCGTCGCGGCGACCGATCCCTGCTGGCGGGCCAGGGCGCGGGCGGCGAGCACCAGCCAGCCGCGTTCCTGGGTCGACGGATGGGGGGTGCGGGCCAGGGTGTCGGCCAGGGTATCGGCCGTCGCCAGGGCATCATCGCCGAGCAGGCCGGTCTCGATGCCGAGCGCCAGGGTAGCGGCGCGGTCGCGCAGGGCCGAGCCATAATCCCAATCGTCGCGATCGCTGACCAACCGCGCCCGGTCGCCCAGCCCCTGTTTCAGGGCGGCGACGGCGCGCGGTCCGTCGCCCAGCAGCGACAGGGCGGCGGCGGTTTGCACCCGAGCCAAGGGCGTGGGCATCCGCGCCAGATAGGTATCGGCGAAATAGCGCAAGCGCCCCAGGTCCATCGCCCCGGCGCGGGCCAGAACGTAATGGGCATAGGCCGCCGCCGGCAGGCCGGCATCGGAGAAATCGCCATCAGCGATGGCGTCATCGAGATAGGCCAAACCGCGTTCCACGACGAAATCGGGCACGGCGGCCTTTTCCTCGCGGGCGCGCAGCAGGAATTCCAGGGCATAGGCCGACAGCCAGGGATCAAGCCCCCCCGACGAGGACCACAGGGCGAAGCCGCCATCGGGGCGCTGGAGGGCGATCACCCGGGCGATCTCGGTCGCCAGCACGTCCTTGCCGCTCCAGCCCTTCCACAGCGCCGGGGTATCCAGGTCATGGCCATAAAGCGCCACCCAGGCCCGGCTGACGGTCTGTTCCAGGCAGCCATAGGGATAAGCCCGCAGGGCCGAGGCATTGCCGATCGGATCGAGGTTGGGCACCGACGACAGGGTCAAAGTCCCTTCGACGCCCTGGCGGAAAAAGCCCTCAAGCAGGCCGCCGTCCAGACGGGCGCGGCCGTGACCGCCGAGATCGAGGCGATGGGCCAGCGTCATCCGGGGCGCGCCGGGGCGCACGTCGAAGCTCCAGGTCTTTTCCCGGCGCTCGCCGGTCGGCGCGGTGATCGCCAGCCGCAAGGTGCCCGGGCCCGGGTTGAGCCCCTCCACGGCCAGACGCACCAGATCGCGGCCGCCCTTGGCCAGATCGACGGCGCGCGGCCCCTCGGGCACGCTCAAGGCGCCCTCGCCCACGGCGGCAAGCGTCCAGACGCCGGCCGGGCCATCGATGTTATCAAGCGAGACGCTAAGGAAGGAGCGATCGCCCGGCGCCAGGAAGCGCGGCAGCGTCGCCATCGCCACCATCGGATCGCGCACCGTTACCGCCGCTTCGCCGTGACCGACGCCGGCGCCGGAAAAGGCCACGGCCATCAGCCGCAGCCGGCCGGTGAAATCGGGGATATCGACGGGCACCAGCGCCCGCCCATCCTTGCCGACGGCGACGATCCCCGAGAACAGGGAGACGGTTTCAACCGAACTGCGCGGCAGCCCCATCAGGTGACGCCCCGAGGCGTCGCCGCCTTCGCGCAAACGGCCCGGGCGGGCGTTGGTGCCTTCAAGCAACCGGCCATAAGCATCCCGGTAGGCCAGCCCCAGGCTGCGCTTGCCATAATAATAAGCGACCGGATCAGGGCTTTGGAAATCGGTCAGTTGCAAGATGCCCTCATCGACGGCGGCCAGGGTCAGGAACACCGGACCCTGGCCGCCCGCCACCTGAACCGGCACCTCCAGACGCTGGCGCGGCAACACGGTTTGCGGCGCCTCGAGCGCAACCGACAGGGTTCGCCGCGTCATGTCGACGGGCACCCAGGCCACGCCCATCGCCCGCCCGGGACCGCGCAATCCGGCGTTCTCCCCGGGGCGGAAGGCGGTGACCACCACATAGGCGCCCACCCCCCAGGCCTCGGTGACCGGCAATTCCACCGTCAGCCCGCCTTCGGGCAGCGGCACGTCAAGCACATCAAGCAAACGATCGGTAACCACCGAAACCAGGGCGTGACCGGCGAAAGGCGCCTCCAGGCGCAGACGCGCCCGCTCGCCGGGCCGATAGGCCTCGGCCTCGCGGGTGACCTTCAGCGTATCGGGGGTATCGCGGCTGTCGGACCCGGCCACCCACCAGCCGGCGCGGAAGCGCTGGGACGAGGCGGCGAGCGACCCGCCGCCATCGGACACCTCAAGGCGGAAGGCGCCAAAGCCGACGGGCACGGCGACCTCGGCCAGACCATTGGCGGCGGTCATCACCCGTCCCGAGGCGCGCACCTCGTCGCTGACGGTGCGGCGGTAGTTCCAGGCGCCGCCGTTTTCATACCAGGTGTAGCGGCTGACCTCTTCATAGAGCACCCAATCGAGCGGCCGCTGGCCGACGGGGGCGCCGGCCGGGTTCACGGCGGCCAGATCAAAGGCCGGGGTCGCCCCCTCGGCCAGGGAGTCCCCCTCGAAACGGGCCTTGATGCCGACGGCCATCGGCTGATGGCGAACCGGCAGCACCAGGGTGCGCGCCGCCCCCCGGCCCCCGGCATCGATCACGCTGGTGCGCACCAGGGCGCGCAAGGGGTGCGAGGTATCGGGCGCGCCATCCAGGGCGACGGCCAGGGTGGCCGCGCCCTTGGCGTTGGTTAGCGTCGGCTCCAGATCGAAGCGCCGGGGTTCGACCTCCTCCTGGGCCAGACCGAAGGTGAAGCCCTTGAAGGCGGCGAAGGGCTCGGGATCGGCGCTCAGCACCACTTCCGAGGTCACCGGCTGCGACGCCACCGGGGCGCCGTAGAAATAATCGGCCTGCACCGCGACCGAAGCCGTCGCTGCCGACGGCTCGCCCGTCGTCAGATCAAGGGCCGTGGCGGTGGTCTTGAGGGTGACCTCCATGGTCTGGGGCACGAAATCCTCGACCACGAACGACACCCGGCCGATCGGCGGCGCGGCGGGATCGACGTGGGCGGTGATCTCCCACCGTCCGCTGCGCGCTTCCTTGAGAAGGGGAATATCGGCGCCATAGGCTCCCACCCCCTGATCGCTCAAGACTTGGCGGTCGACCTGAACGCCATCGGGACGCAGGATCTTCACGGTCAAAGGCAGGCCCGACAGCCCGCGCGCCCCCGAATCGCGCAACAACCCGGCGAGATGAACCGTCTCGCCCGGCCGGTAGATGCCGCGCTCGGTATAGAGGAAGGCGTCGAGCGGACCGGGGGCCTCGCGGCCGCCGACGCCGCGATCGGACAGATCGAAGGCCGGACCGGTGACATCGAGATAGGCGAAATCGCCGGCCGGGCCATAGACCATCACCCAGGTCGGCGTCTTGCCGTCGCGGCCGCTCAACTGGGCGGGCTGGAAGCGGACCATGCCGTTGCGATCGGTAACGGCGCTGGCGACCTCGGCGTTGTTGCGCGCGACCAGGGTGACCGAGGCCCCGACCAGGGCCCGGCCGCTCGACAGCGAGCGGGCGAAAACCGACAACCCATCCAGGCCGACCGCGCTCTGCAAGCCGATATCGGTGACCAGCAGCCATTGCGAAGGCTGGTTCCACCAGGGCGTCGAGCCGCGCAAACGGTCCTCGGCGGCCAGCAGGTAAAGACCGGGGCGGGGATCGGGCAGGATGGTGGCGAGGGGAATGGCCGTCGCCGTCTCGCGGTTCAGGGCGGCGTCGATATCGAGCTTGCCTTCCCAGATCTTTTCGCCCGAATCCTCGGCGATGTCGCGCAGATCGCCGCCCGACACCATCGAATTCAAATCATGGTCGCGCAGCAGTCCGGCCAAGCCCCGGTCGTTGACCCGCAGCAGGGTCAACCACAGTTGATCGACATTGACCGTGCGCACCGCGACATCGCGGGCCCCGCGCGCCGGCAGGATATAGGCGTTGCCGGCGAAGGCGACGCGGGGGGCGCGGTTGGCGATACGCGCCTCAAGGGTCAAGGAGCGGGCCAAGGTGGCGCCGGTCAGCGTCGGCAGCCCTTCGCGCAGCGTCACGCCGACCGTCTGGCCGTGGGGCAGGCCGTCGATGCACAGGCGCTTGCCGGTGGCGCTAACCGCCACCGGCACGGCGGGCTCGATCTTGACATAGGGCGCGAGATCGATGGCGGCGGGGGCGGCGGTCAGATCCAGACACAAGCGGGGCAGATCGCGGTCGGCTTCAACCAGAGTCCGCCGGATCGCCAAACCGGTTCCGCCGAGGGCGGCGATGCCGTTGGCGGCGCGCGGGGTGGGATGGCTGGCCTGGGCGCGGCGGAACAACGCCAAGGCCACGTCATCGCGCTCGGCGGCCATCAGCAATTCGGCGGTCCGCGTCTGGGCCAGGGCGCGGGCTTCCCCGCCGGCGGCCTCGGCGATCGCCAGAAAGGCGGCGGCCACGGCGCGCGGTTCGGCCCCTTCGGCCTTGTCATAGAAATCGGCGAGAATCAGCCAGCGATCGGCTTGTTTCAGTCCGGCGCGCAGGGCCTGCTCCCAGGCGTCGACGGCGCCATCCCATTCTCCGCGCTCGGCCTTGCCGCGCGCCTCGGCGGCCTTGGCCTGCGCCCTCTGGCCGTCGTTTTCAACGACATAGAGCACATTGGCCTTCAGACCCTCGGCCTCGCGGCCCAGATCGGCCAGGGCCTGGGCGGTGGCGGCGTCCGAGGCGACGGGATCGGCGGCGCGGGCAACCAAGGGCAGGGCCAACACCAGGGCGATCAGCCCGAAAAGGGTGGCGATCCCCAACCGCCGGGCGCGGCCGGGCAAAGCCCCAAAGGCCCGGAGCGACAGACCCAAGGGGGAGCGAGCAAGGACAATCGGCGCGCCGCTGGTGATCATGAAAGTCTCCCGCTGCTGTCGGTGGGGCCGCCGGGCTGGTAAGCCCGTAATAAGAACCAGGGCTGGTAGGCCCGTGATAAAGGGCCGGCCGGGACGCCCCTTGGCAAGGGGGGGGGCCGGAAGGCCCGGGTCAGGGGCCAATCGAAAGTATCAGGAGAAAATATGGCGAAATCCCGCCAGCGCAACCGGCGGGCGCGGGCCTTCCCGCCCCGGGGCGCGATAAACGCCAAGCGAAGCGTCGAAAACGGCGCGGGCGTTGCGCCCTTCGATCGCCGCGGTTATAACCCAGGACAAGGCATCTCCCCGTAGCTCAGCAGGATAGAGCGTTGGATTCCTAATCCAAAGGCCACAGGTTCGAATCCTGTCGGGGAGGCCATGCCGCTCCCATCCTTGTCTCGCTCTCGGCAGGGGGCTCAATAATGGGGCGGCGGTTTATCGTCGGCCGGCGAGCCGATGGAGCCCAACTCCACATCGCGCAGCGCCCCGGCCAAATGGCGGATTTGCACGACCAGCCGCGCGATCGTCCGATCCTGGGCGGCGATAACATCGGAGAGATCATCAACCATCGCCTCTTGATGGGTCAACCGGCTTTCCAGATCGATCAGGCGCGATTCCAGGGCGCTTGGCATCACTATGCTCCGTGGCAAAAATGAACCGGATGCGAGAGAACGTCTCGGCGGACTAACGAATCAGACTTGATTCGCGGTATAGATCCGCGTCCTTGTAAACGACGGCGGGCCAACCTGTCGCCTCGGGAACGAGCCTTGATGGTTTTTATGGGCGATGATCGAGAATGGGTGATATCGAAGGGATCAACATTCAATCCATGGCATCTGAAATCAAGAAGCTTCGCCATAAGATTGAAACCCTGGAACAGCAAAACAGCGATCTGGAAATCGCCCTGACGACGGCGGTCGAGCATGGCGATGCCATCGAGTCGGAGCTGTTTTCGACCAATGACCGGTTGCGCGGCGAAGTCCGCGAACGGGTCATCGCCGAGCGGCGCCTGTCCAAGGTGTTGACGGTGGTCAGCCAGCAGAAAGACGATCTGGAGGTTCTGGTCCAGACCATCACCGAACATAGCGACGAGATCGATACCCAGTGGCTGAGCCGCTATTCCGAGGTCGAGGCGCTGGCCCGGCTCGACCCGCTGACCTCGATCGCCAACCGTCGCATGCTTGATAGCGCCCTTGAACAGGAATGGACGCGCAGCCTGCGCAGCGGCTCGCCGCTGTCGGTGGCGATGTGCGACCTTGACCTGTTCAAGGCTTATAATGACCGATATGGTCACAACCGCGGGGATCAGGTGCTGATCGCCTTCGCCGAGATCCTGAGAGGCTGCAGTCGCCGCCCCCCCGATCTTCCCGCCCGTGTCGGCGGCGAGGAGTTTCTTATTCTTTTCCCCGAGACCGATCTGGCCGGGGCCAGACAGGTGGCGGAAGCTATCCGCCTTGCCCTGTGGACTTTGGCGATCCCCCATGCCGACTCCCCCCACGGCCGGGTGACCGTCAGCATCGGTTTGGCCTGCGTCTTCCCCCGGCCCGAGGGGGATCCGGCCGATCTGATCGCCCAGGCCGACTTCCGGCTTTATGAAGCCAAAGCCCATAACCGCAATACCGTTCGCGCCTGATCCCATGCGCCCCCTTCGCCCCTCGCCTTCTTTGCCCACCCCTTCTCTAGCGAGCATCCCATGATCGAGCAGATCGGCAGCGTCGAAGAAGCCGACGCAGGAAAAGTCCTGGAGAGCCTTGTTCTCAGCTTTTCACCCAGCTTGTTGCCCCTGCGCCAGCGCTGGCGCAACAACGGGCTCTCGGCGGATTTCCTGGGCGACTACGTGACCACCTTCTTTCCCGGGGCGGGCGATGACACGACGACGGCCGATCGCCAGAAGCACGCCAAGGCGGCGGTCAGCTATATCGCCAATGAACTGCTTGAAAACGCCATGAAATACAGCGCGGCCGAATCCACCCGGCCGATCACCATCACGCTGAGCCTGGAAGCCGAGCGCATCACCTTCATCGAGACCAATCCGGTCAGCCGGGCCCGCGCCGCGACGTTCCACAGCTACGCCACCGAGCTGATCGCCAGCGATCCGATGGAGATGTACCTGCGTATCCTTGAAGAGGAACGTAGCGACGATGACGGATCCGGGCTTGGTTTGATAACAATGATCAACGATTATAACGCGAGCCTGTCCTGGCGATTCGAGGATCCGGGAGAGGACACCGTAATGGTCTCGACCATCGTCCAAATCCCCGTTTGACCGGGTCTCGCCCTCTCCCCCCTCTTCCCTTCAAGCAAGCCTCGCGGACGCAGTCGACATGGACCTGATTTCCGGTGAAAATTACCACGTACGCTATGATCCGACCCGCAGTCTGGTGGCGATCAGCGGGATCCTCCGCCTCAATGGCATGTCCGAATACGAGCCGATCACCGCCGTTCTCCGCCAAGCCCTGGCGCAGAACGAAATCCTGACCATCGACCTGACCGAACTGGAATTCCTCAACAGTTCGGGTATCGCCATGCTTTCGAAATTCGTGATCGAGGCGCGCGCCCACGAAGGAGGATCGCTCACCGTCCTCGGCTCGACCGCCGTCGCTTGGCAGGGGAAATCCCTGGTCAATCTCAAACGCCTGTTACCCACCCTCAAGCTGGACTTCCAGTGAACGATGCGCTTGTCATGATCCTGACCCGCGCTCTGCGCAAGATGCCCTTGGGGCGGCGTCTCATGCTGACCATGGCCATCTATGCCCTGGCCGTTCTGGTGATCGTCGTTTCGGGATGGCGGCTGGTCACGCTGGTGGAAGACTACCGCAGCACCACCGAGGTTCTCGACCTGCGCATGCGCGAAATCACCGCGGTGCGCGATACCTCCTCGCGCTTTCTGACGGTGATCACCGCCTATGCCGATACCCGCGATCCGGCGATCGGCGATGACGTGGCCTTCAAATATGGCCAGATCGGCCGTGCCGCCGAGGCGGTATCGCTCAAGGAGGACGATATCGAGGCCGTCCTCGGCGGGCTCGAGACCGTGCTCAAAGACTCCATGGGGAATTTCGAGGACCTGCGCGCGCTCAACCAGCGGGCCGGGCAGACCTATCATCACCTTGGCCGGCTGGCCGGCGAGGTCTCGGGCCTGATGGCCTTCGCCCAAAGCCGCATGGCGCAAGCCGGCGGATCGCCCGACCCCTTGATCGCCCGCTTCGATCAGGTCACCGCGCTGATCGACGAATTCCACATATTCCAGCGGCGCGCCACCGGCAAAGAAGCCGAAAGCACCCTGGCCGCCTTCCGCGACGCGCTCGAAAGCGCCAGCCGGTCGCGCCCGACCGAGGCCGAACGTCTGGCCTTGAGCCTCGCCGATGATCGCCTGGGGCAGATCAGCCACGAGTTAACCACCCTGCTGCGCCTGTCGGACTCCTGGGTCGGCCAATCGCGCTTCCTGGTCTTCGTCAACCTTGAGAAAGTCACTGCCGCCATCGATGCCCTCGACACCCTGGGCAAGGTCCGGGAGCATCAACTGCGCGCCGATCTTCAAGACAAGACGCGCGCCACCTTGATCTTCGTCGGCTCGCTGGCCGGGGTGGTACTGGTGCTTGGCTTCCTGGCCAACGCCCTAGTGATTCAAAGCATCCGCCGGCCGATCCTGGCGCTGAACGAGGTGATGCAGAACCTTGCCGGCGGCACCCTCGACCGCGCCGTCGAAGGCCAGGAGGCCGCCGACGAGATCGGGGCGATGGCCCGCACCCTGGAGATCTTCAAGCTCAATACCCGGCGAATGAACGAGCTGGAGGTTGAAAAGCGCGAAATCCTGCGCCGGGAAAACGAGGAAATCGCCCAGTCGCTGGCCCAGCTTGACGAGGCGCACCGGGAAATCAGCGCGCTCAACACCCGCTTGAACTCGGAAAACCTGCGCCTGGGCGCCGAACTGGACGTGTCGCGCCGCATTCAGCAGATGCTTTTGCCGCGCGACGAGGAATTGAGCGAGATCACCGCGCTCGATATCGCCGCCTTCATGGAATCGGCCGACGAGGTCGGCGGCGACTACTACGACATCATGAAACACGAGGGCGGCGTGCGCATCGGCATCGGCGATGTCACCGGCCATGGCCTGGAAAGCGGCGTCGTCATGCTGCTCACCCAATCGGCGGTGCGCACCCTGACCACCGATGGCCGCGGCGACCGCGCCAGCTTGGTCGATGTGCTGAACCGCTCGCTGGCGGGCAATATGCGGCGCATGGGCAGCGGCAAGAACCTGACCTTCGCCCTGATCGACTACCAGCCCCGGCCCGAGGGCGGCGGCGCCATGCGGGTGATCGGCCAGCACGAAAGCCTGATCGTCATCCGCACCGATGGCCGGGTCGAGGAACTCGACACCCTGATGCTCGGCATGCCGCTTGGGTTGGTCGACGATATGCGCACCTATCTCGACGAAGCCGCCCTCAGCCTGGAGCCGGGCGATATGGTGGTGCTCTATACCGACGGCATCACCGAAGCCGCCGATACCGGCGATCGCCTGTACGGCATGGACCGCCTGAAGGCCACCTGCCTTGCCCATCGCACCGAAACCAGCGGCGCCATCAAAGACGCGGTGATCGCCGATGTCCGCGCCCATATCGGCGAGCGGGCGGTGCTCGACGACCTGACCCTGATCGTCATCAAGCAACGCTGAGGGCGCGGTTTACGCCCTGATTTTTGCGTGATAGCGTTTCAATTCACACACATCGTCTGTAGTGATAGGGACAAGTCATCGTGAAACCCGGTCCTTTCCCCCCCTTGGCCCAGGCCACCCTGGCCCTGCACGCCGGCACCACCGACGAGTCGGACGGCGCCCAGGTGCTCAATCCCCTGGTTCCGGCCACCAGCTTTTTCACCAAGCCCGAGGCGGTCGGCTTTTCGGCCAATGACATGGCCGAGGACACGCCGTTTTTGTATACGCGCTGGAACAATCCGACCAACGCCCTGCTCGAAGAGCGGCTGGCGGCCCTGGAGGGCGGCGAGGCGGCGGTGGTCTTCGCCAGCGGCATGGCGGCCCTGAGTGGCCTGTTCCTCTCGCAGCTGAAGGCCGGCGATCATCTGGTGATCTCGAGCGTCTGCTACGCCGGCCTCGCCGAGGTCGCCCACGATATCCTGCCCGGCCTGGGCATCGCCACCACCGCCGTCGATACCTCCAACCTCGAGGCCGTGCGCGCCGCCCTGCGCCCGGAAACCCGGCTGATCCATATCGAGACTCCGGGCAATCCGATCCTGCGGCTGTCCGACATCGAAGCCCTGGCGGCGATCGCCCATGCCCACGGCGCCTTGCTGTCGGTGGATTCGACCATGGCCACGCCGATCGCCACCCGGCCGCTTGCCCTGGGCGCCGATTTCGTCGCCCATTCGCTGACCAAATACGCCTGCGGCCATGGCGACGCCCTGGGCGGCGCCATCATCGGCAAGGCCCAGGCGATGGCCGCCTTGCGCAAACACGCCCTGATCCATTTCGGCGGGGCGATCAGCCCCTTCGCCGCCTGGCTGATTCTGCGCGGCCTGGAAACCCTGTCGCTGCGCATGGCCGGCCATCAGGCCGGGGCGGCGGCGGTGGCGGCTTATCTCGAGGGCCACCCGCGCCTGCGCCGGGTGCTGTGGCCGGGCCTGCCCTCCCATCCCCAGCACGCCCTGGCGTGCCGCCAGATGAAAAACTTCTCGGGCATGGTGTCGTTTTCCGCCGACGACGGCCCGGCGCTGGCCCGCCAGTTGGCCGAGCGCCTGCAGGTGATCTCCTATGCGGTATCGCTGGGCAAGACGCGCAGCCTGTTGTTCTACATCCCGACCGAGGCGCTGATCGCCTCGTCGTTCCACCTCGATGGCGACGACGCGCGCAGCTACCGCGACTGGACCGGCGACGGCACCTTCCGTCTGTCCGTCGGCCTGGAGGACCCCGCCGATCTGATCGCCGATCTCGAGCGGGCTTTGGCCCCATAAAGAAGTGGGCGGAAAATCGGATACCGGTTTTCCGCTTACCGCTTTAGGATGGGCCGATGATTCCGATCACCCCCACCATCGCCCTCGACGACGCCGAAATCGAGGAACGCTTCATCCGGTCCTCGGGACCGGGCGGACAGAACGTCAACAAGGTATCGACCGCGGTGCAACTGCGCTTCGATGTCGCCGGCTCGCCCAATCTACCGGGCTGGGTCAAGCATCGGTTGAGCGTGCTGGCGGGCAGCCGGCTGACCGGCGAGGGCGTGCTGGTGCTGACCGCCCAAAGCCAGCGCACCCAGGAAGCCAACCGCCGCGAGGCGGTCGAGCGGCTGGTGGCCTTGATCCAGGCCGCCTGCCATCGCGACAAGCCCCGCCGGCCGACGCGGCCGACCAAGGGCAGCCAGACCCGACGCATGGACGGCAAGACCCTGCGCGGCGCCATCAAAAAGGGCCGACAGTCCAAACCGTCCTTGGATTAACGACGTCCCTGCCCGCTTTCCCGCCAAAGCCCCGAAAACAACGATTGAACGGTCTTTCGGCGGGTGCCCATACTGACCCAGCCCGGGTCCTCGGCGGATGGTTTTCTCCCCTCCTTTTTTCCGACCGGGCTTCATTTTTCCCTCGGGACCGCTCCCATGAAACTGTCTTCTCTTTTGCTCGCCCTGCTTTTGCTGATCGTCGTCGGCGGCGGTGGCTGGCTGGCCTGGAACCGGCTGATGACCCCGCGCCTGCCCGAGGGCATCGTCGTCGGGTCCGGCCGCATCGAAGCGCGCGAGATCACCCTGGCCGCCCCCCTTGGCGGCCGGATCGAGACCGTGCTGATCGAGGAGGGCGCCGTGGTCGAAGCCGGCCAGCCTTTGGCGCGCATCGACAGCCCCACACTGGCCCCGGCGCTGTCGGAGGCCCGCATGCGGGCGGCCGGTGCCCAGGCGGCGCAAGCCGAGATCGCCGCCCCGCTGGCCGAGGCCGAGGCCGCCATGGCCGCCGCCCACCAGGAAATGGAACGGGCCCTGGTGCTGCAAAGCCGCCGTCAGATGTCGCGCCAATCGGTCGAGCAACGCCGCCAGGGCGAAGAGGCCGCCCGCGTCGCCTTGGCCGAGATCACGGCGCGGGCCGAAGCCATCGACCGGGAAAAGACCTTGGCCGAAGCCGAGGTAAGCCGTCTCAAGGCCTTGATGGAGGGGGCCGAGATCCGGGCGCCGATCGGCGGACAGGTGCTTTACCGGCTGGTCGAGCCGGGGGACCGCCTTGAGGCCGGTGATCCGGTTTTCACCCTGCTCGATCCGGCCAAGGTGTTCATGACCTTCTTCCTAGACGCTGAAAACGCCGGGCGCGTTCCCAAGGGGGCGGAGGCGCGGATCGTGCTTGAGGATCATCCCGACCGGGTGCTGGCCGCCACGCTGGCGTTCATCGCCCCCGACGCCCGGGTTCCCTCGGGGGTCGGCGGATCGGCGGCGCCAATGGTTCGGGTCAAGGCCCATCTGGTTCCCGATCCGATGGGTCTACCCTTGGGCAATCTGCGCACCGGCTTGAGCGGTCACGCCTTCGTGCGGCTGACCGACACCTTGCCTTGGCCCGACCGGCGGGCCTTGCGGCCGTAAGCCGCTCCCTTCACAGCCGGCGTTCGGTGTCCGGGTCGAACAGCGAGGCGGCGGTCATATCGAAGGCCAGGGTCGACAACGCTCCCGGACCAACGCCGGGGATGGCCCGTGGGGCGACGCGGGCCGAGGCCGGGGTGCCGCCAAGCTGGAAGAACACCATGGTGTCGGCCCCCGTCGGCTCGATCATATCGACCCGGCGCTCGACCGCCACCAGCCCCGGCGGCAGGCCCGCCGGATCGGCCGCCCCGATGTATTCGGGCCGCAAGCCCAGGATCACCGGCCGGCCAAGGTGCGATCGCCAACCGTTGCCGGGCCGGGCGAGCGGCAGATCAAGCGGCCCCTTGGCCTCGTCCAGGCGCACTGCCATGCCGCCGCCCTGGCTGTCGCCGACCAGCAGGCCCTTGGCGAAATTCATCGATTGGGCGCCCATGAAGCCGGCGACGAACAGATTGGCCGGCCGCTCGTAAATCTCGGCCGGGGTGCCATAATGCTGGATGACGCCCTGATGCATCACGGCGATGCGGCTGGCCAGGGTCATCGCCTCGACCTGATCGTGGGTGACATAAACCATCGTCCGCGCCACGGCGCGGTGCAGGGTCTTGATCTCGTGGCGCATCTCGACGCGCAGCTTGGCATCGAGATTGGACAGCGGCTCGTCGAACAAAAAAATCTGCGGATCGCGCACCAGGGCCCGGCCCATCGCCACGCGCTGGCGCTGTCCGCCCGACAACTGGCCCGGCTTGCGATCAAGCAGCGGCCCGATCTGCAGCATGGTGGCGACCTTGGCCACCGCCCGCTCGCGCTCGGGCTTGGCCACGCCGCGCATGCGCAGGCCGAAGGTGATGTTCTCGCGCACGGTCATCGTCGGATAAAGCGCATAGGACTGGAAGACCATGGCGATGTCGCGGTCGCGCGGCGCCACGTCGTTGACCACGGCGCCGCCGATCACCACCTCGCCCTCGCTGGGGGTTTCCAGGCCGGCGATGATATTGAGCAGGGTTGATTTGCCACAGCCCGAGGGCCCGACAAGAACCAGGAATTCGCCGTCGTCGAGATCAAGATCGATGCCCTTGAGCACCTCGGTGGCGCCAAAGCGCTTGGTGATGCCGCGAATGCCGAGTGATGCCATCGCCCGCTACCCCTTGACCGCGCCGGCCGAAAGCCCGCGGATGAAATACTTGCCCGCCACCGCATAGACCACCAGGGTCGGCAGGGCGGTGAGGATGGCGGCGGCCATATCGACGTTGTATTCCTTCACCCCCGTCGAACTGGCGACCAGATTATTGAGCGCCACCGTGACCGGCTGCCCGCCGCTGACCGTGAAGGACACGCCAAACAGGAAGTCGTTATAGATCTGGGTGAACTGCCAGATGATGGTGACGACGATGATCGGCGGCGACATCGGCAGCAGGATCGAAAAAAAGATGCGGAAGAAGCCGGCGCCGTCGATGGTCGCCGCCCGCACCAGCTCGTCGGGGACGGTCATATAGAAATTGCGGAAGAACAGCGTGGTGAACGACAGCCCATAGACCACATGCACCAGGATCAGCCCTTGGATGCTGCCGGCCAGCCCGGCCAGTCCCAGCACCCTGGCCATCGGCAACAGCACCACCTGAAAGGGAATGAAACAGCCAAACAGCATCAGGGCGAAGATCAGCTGCGAGCCGGGGAAGCGCCATTTGGTCAGGGCATAGCCGTTGAGCGCCCCCAAAACCGTCGAGATCGCCACCGCCGGCACCACCAGCAGCAGGGAATTGAGGAAATAGGGCTTGAGCCCAGCGCATTGCACGCCAACGCAGGCCGAGTCCCAGGCCTTCAGCCAGGGTTCAAACGTCAGGGTTCGCGGCAGGGCGATCAGCGACCCGGCGCGGATATCGTCAAGCGTTTTGACCGAGGTCAGCAGCATGACGAACAGCGGCAAAAGGTAATAAAGCGCAAACAGCACCAGAACCGCGTAAAGACCGATGCGCAGCGCGAGACGCCCCCCGGCGCTTTGGCCGGCGATCGGCGCGGCGCGCGGTGGCGGCGGTGCGGGCAAGGGCGGCCCGGCGTCCCTGATACTGCCATCCCTCATGACCGGCGCTCCCGCAATTCGGAATAGAGATAGGGCACGATGATGGCCATCACCGTCATCAGCATCATCACCGCGCTGGCCGCCGCCGTGCCAAGCTGGCTGCGCTGGAAGGCCATGGCATACATGAAGGTCGCCGGCATATCGGTGGCATAGCCCGGCCCGCCACCGGTCAGGGCCACCACCAGATCGAAGCTTTTCACCGCCAAATGGGCCAGCACCACCACCGCCGACAAGAACACCGCATGCAGCGACGGCAAGATGATGCGGAAATAGACGGTCGGCATGCCGGCGCCGTCGATGGTCGCCGCCTTGATCACCTCTTGATCGAACGACCGCAGGCCCGCCAGGAACAGCGCCATGACGAAGCCCGACGACTGCCAGACCCCGGCGATGACCACCGTATAGATCGCCCTCTCGGGGTTGATCAGCCAGTCGAAGGAAAACCCCTCCCAGCCCAGGCCGTGCATGACCTTATCAAGGCCCAGGCCGGGGTTGAGGATCCATTTCCAGGCGGTGCCGGTCACGATGAACGACACCGCCATCGGATACAGATAGATGGTGCGCAGCACGCCCTCGGCGCGGATCTTCTGGTCGATCAGAATCGCCAACAAGATGCCGATCACCAAACACAAGGCGATGAACAGCCCGCCGAAAACGAACAGATTGCTCACCGCCACATCCCAGCGCGGATTGGCGAACAACCGGGCGTATTGCCCAACGCCGTCCAATTCATAGCGTGGCAGGATGCCCGATTTGGTGAACGAGATGTAAACCGTCCAGCCGATGAAGCCATAGACGAACAGCAAGGCGGCGGCGAACGACGGGGCGATGACCAGCTTGGGGATCAGACGATCAAGGTCGCGCATGGGGGCTCCCCTCCACAACCGGTACCCGCTTTTGCGCCCAAAGCCCTAACGGGCCTGGGCGATGGAGTCGGCGAGATGGGCCACGGCCTCGGCCGAGGATTCGCTTGAATTGAAATGCGCGGTGACCACATCCATGATCGCCCCGCGCACCGAGCGTGGAACGGCCATTTCATGGGCCATGCTTGGCTCCAGGCTATCGGCGGCGATGGCTTTGGTCAGGTCGGCTTGGGATTTCTGGGCGCAAGCGTCGAAATCGGCCAGATCCATGCCCTGACGGGCGGGGATCGAGCCCTTCAGGGTGTTGAAGGTGCGTTGGAACGTTTCGCCCAGCACCAAGCGGGCCAGGGTCTTCTGACCCTCGATCTTATCGGCGCCCTTGACGTCGAACATCACCAGACTGTCGGAATTGAGCAAGAAACCCTTGCCCGGCGCGGCGATGCACAGGAAATCCTTGCCCGGGACCTTGCCCGCGCCCAGGAATTCGCCCTTGGCCCAGTCGCCCATGATCTGGAAGCCGGCCTCGCCGTTGATCACCATGGCGGTGGCAAGGTTCCAGTCGCGGCCCGAGAAGTTGGGATCGACGAAGCCGCGCAGGCGGCGCATCTGGTCGAACACCTTGACCATGGTATCGCCGCGCAGGGCGGCGTCGTCCAATTCGACCAGGGCCTTGTGGTAGAAGGCCGGCCCGCCCAGGCCCAGAACCACCACTTCAAACAAGGTGGCGTCCTGCCAGGGCTGGCCGCCATGGGCCAGCGGAATGATCCCCTTGGCCTTCAGGGCCTCGGCGGCGGTATTGAACTCGTCCCAGGTGGTCGGCACGGCGACGCCGGCCTTGGCCAGAACCGCCGGATTGGCCCACAGCCAATCGACACGGTGGATATTGACCGGAACGGCGACGTAATGCCCCTCGTAGGTCACCACCGACTTCAGCAGGGCGGGCAGCAGCTTGTCCCAGTTTTCGGCCTTGGCGATGTCATCGAGATTGGCGACCACGCCCTCGGCCGCCCATTCCTGGATCGACGGCCCCTTGAGCTGCACGGCCGAGGGCGGATTGCCGGCGATCACCCGCGAGCGCAAAGCGGTCATCGCCGCGTCGCCGCCACCGCCGGCCACCGGCGAATCGATCCAGGTGCCGCCCTCGGCCTCGAACTGATCCTTCAGCGCCGAAACCGCCTTGGCTTCGCCGCCCGCCGTCCACCAATGCAACACCTCGACCGAACCGCCCGCCGCCGCCGGTTTGGGCGCGGCGATCGCCAGCCCGGCGACCAGCGCCAAAGCACTCAAACACGAGACACCGAACCCGCCACCCGTGGTCTTGCGCATGACATTCCTCCACTGGATTTTTTTCCCGGCCGGTCGACCGCCCGCCTAAGGGATCTCAAGGCTGTCATTGAAACAGTTGGTTTAGAGTTTTGCGAGAAAAAGCCATAGGGTTATGGTTTTTTCACGCGAGAGCGGCGAACGGAAAAGGGAACGCCGGTTTTCCGCGTCGTCGCCGCTCTGATCTATCCCTCGTGAAAAACGACCCAGGCGACGTTTTTCTCGCACCGCCGAGAGAATTGGACGACAGCCTCTCCTGAAAAGATGGTCACGAGTCCGCTATAACGCAACTCCACCGTTTGCAGCCGGTCGTCCAGGCCCGCGATGTCAGCCCCCACCCCAGGGAGGGGCTGCGGACTGCCAGAGGTTTTTTTGTGGTTACCGGGGCAACGCCGCGAAGGGATCGATCACCGGCACGCCCAAGCGGTCGAAGTGGCGAACGTTGCGGGTCAGGATCGTCAGGTCGTGGTGTTTGGCCGTCGCCGCGATGGCGATGTCGGCAAAACCCGGCGCCTGGCCTTGCGCCCGCGCCCGGTCGGAAAGCACGCCGGCCAGGCGCGCGAGGGTCGTGTCGAACGGCAGGATGCGGTTGCCATAGAGATGCAGCAGCGCGTCCAGCCATGCCATCAGATCGGCCGCCTTGCGCGTCGCGCCTTCGCGACGCAGCTTGGCGATGCCGTCCTCGATTTCCGCCACCGTCACCGCCGAGAGGAAAAGCTCCGCCGAATGGGCGTCCATCCAGGCGATCAGTTCGACCGGGGCGACCCGTGACGGCGCCCTGGCCGACAGAACGTTGGTGTCGACCAGATACAAGGTTCAGAGCCCGGCATCGCGCAGCGGCGCTTCGTTTCGGGGCGGCAGATCGTCGGGCGCCAGCGGCGCGCTCATCAGCAAACGGCCGAAAGAGGGCACCTGTGAAAGACGCTCCCACTCGGCGAAGCTCAGAACCACGGCCTCCCGCTTGCCATGCCGGGTGATGATAGCCGGCTCGCCGCGCACCGCGTCGTCAACCACCGCCGACAGGCGGGCCTTGGCGTCCCGAAGCTGAATTTCGCGCATGCAGGCCTCCCGTCCTTTTGTGACCACTGTGGTCATATGAGATCCGAGGGACAAGAATCAAGCTTATGGTCGCACCCGGTGTGAAGTCCGGATCACCCCAAATCAATCCTATGCCAATCTCTCGATCGATCTTGGAAGAGGGCACTGGATCGAGAGGGCGCCGTCTGGTCGGACAGATCGGAGGTTGTCCATCCAACGTCCTCGCCCCTCCATGCTGACTTTCACCCCGGCGGTTTTCAGAACGCCGGGGGACTCGGCACCGGTGAATCGGCGCCTCAGCCGGCGGTGATCACCTCGAGGAAGGCCGCGCCGTAGCGGGCGAGCTTGCTTTGGCCGATGCCGTGGATCTCGCGCATGGCGTCAAGGCTGGGCGGGCGTTTGGTCGCCAGTTCGATCAGGGTGCGATCGGCGAAGACCACATAGGCCGGCACGTTTTCGGCCCGCGCCAGCTCCTGGCGCTTGGCGCGCAGGGCGTCGAACAGGGCGCGATCGTCGGCCTCGAGCTGGACGGCCGGAGCACTGGCCCGGCGCTCCTTGTCCTTGCGCTCGCCGCGGCCGGCGGCTTCGAGCACATCGGAGCGCAGCGCGACGCCCGCCTGTCCGCGCAGCACCGCGCGGCCGGCCTCGGTCATCAGCCAGCGGCCATGATTGGCGATATCCAGGCTGATCAGGCCGCCGGCGCTGATCTGGCGGAAGATCGAGCGCCAGACATTGCGCGTGTGATCCTTGCCCACGCCGAAGGTCGGCAATTTATCGTGACCGTACTGGGTGATGGCGTCGGTCTGGGTGCCGACCAGGATATTGATCAGATGCTCGGTGGCGAAGCGCTGGCCGGTGCGCAGCATCGCCGACATCGCCTTCTGGGCCTCGATGGTGCCGTCGAAGCTTTCCACGCCATTGATGCATAGATCGCAATTGCCGCACGGCTCGGTGCGTTCGCCGAAATAGCCGAGCAGGGTCTGGCGCCGGCAGCGCGGCGCTTCGCACAGCGCCAGCAGGGCGTTCAGCCGCTGGATCTCGACGCGCTTTTGCTCGTCGCCGGCCTGACTTTCCTCGATGCGCATGCGGTGCAGGCGGACATCGTCCAGGCCATAGAAGGTCAGGGTATCGGCGGCCAGACCATCGCGGCCGGCGCGGCCGATCTCCTGATAATAGGCCTCGATCGAGCGCGGCATATCGGCATGGCAGACGAAGCGGACATCGGGCTTGTCGATGCCCATGCCAAAGGCGACGGTGGCGACCATCACCAGCCCGTCCTCGGCCAGGAAGGCATCCTGATTGGCGTCGCGCACCGGCTTGTCGAGGCCGGCGTGATAGGGCAAGGCCCGGTGGCCGGCGCCGCGCAGGCCCTCGGCCAATTCCTCGGTGCGCGCCCGGCTGCCGCAATAGATCACGCCGCTTTCGCCCGTATGGGCGGCGACGAACTCGAACATCCGCCGCCGGGTGTCGCCCTTGGGCCGCATGGCAAGGCGCAGGTTGGGGCGATCGAAGCCGCCGATGAACAGGCGCGGCGGCGCCGGGAACAGCCGTCCGGCGATATCATCGCGGGTGGCGGCATCGGCGGTGGCGGTGAAGGCCACCGTCTGCACCCCGCCCAGATCCTCGCGCACCTTGCCCAGACACAGGTAGTCGGGGCGGAAGTCGTGGCCCCATTGGCTGACGCAATGGGCCTCGTCGATGGCTAGGGCCGTCACCCCGCTGTCGCGCAGCAGGGACAGGGTATCGGGGCGGGCCAGCCGTTCGGGGGCGACGTAGAGCAGCTTGAGACGGCCGCCGCGCAACCCATCCATCACGCGGCGATAGCCGTCCATGTCGATCGAGGAATTCAGCGCCCCGGCGGCCACCCCCAGGGCGTCAAGCTGGGCCACCTGATCGCGCATCAGGGCGATCAGCGGCGAGACGACCAGGGTCACCCCCTGGCGCATCAGCGCCGGCAGTTGGTAGCACAGCGATTTGCCCGACCCGGTCGGCATGACCGCCAGCACGTCCTCGCCGCCCAGCACGGCGCGGATGATCGCTTCCTGACCGGGGCGGAAATCCTTGAATCCCCAGATATCAGCCAACAACACGCGGGCGGGATCGGCGGAGACCGCGTCCGCGCAGGGCGAACCGGGGGATGGGAGGGGGGAACCGGGGGATGGGAGAGGGGAAACGTCGGGAACCATCAGGCGTCCGCAGGAAGGGCGAAAAACGACGGGGGAAAAACGAGGGCCGAGTATAGGCGCCGCGATGCCGGCTTGGCGGAAAAAGCGGCCGCGACCGCCTTTTCCGCCGGAACCGGGCGCTTAGAAACCGACCAGCACGCGCTTGCCGATGGTCGTGCCGCTTTCCTGGGTCGCATGGGCGGCCTTCAGCGTCGCCGCCGAGATCGGCCCGTCGGTGGCGGTCAGCGTGGTGCGCAGCGTGCCGTCGTCGATCAAACCGGCGACCTCGCTCAGCAAGCTGTGCTGGGCGATCATGTCCTCGGTATGGAACATCGAGCGGGTGTACATGAATTCCCAATGCAGCGAGGCGCTTTTGGTCTTAAGCAGGGAAAAATCCAGGCCGACGCCGTCATCGATCATGCCGATCCGCCCCTGGGGGGCGATGATTTTGGCCAGGGCCGGGAAATGGCTGGGCGTTTGGGTGGTCGAAAAGATGAAGCCGACCGGGCCGACGCCCAGGGCGTTGATCTGTTCGGCCAGATCGCCGCGATGATCGACCACATGGTGGGCGCCCATGGCGCTCACCCAATCGCGGGTTTCCGGGCGCGAGGCGGTGGCGATCACCGTCAGCCCGGTCAGCCGCCGCGCCAACTGAATGGCGATCGAGCCAACGCCGCCGGCCCCGCCGACGATCAGGATCGAACGGACCTCGCCCAGGGCCTCGGGTGACGACCGGGGAACGCCCAGGCGATCAAACAGCATCTCGTAGGCGGTGATCGTCGTCAGCGGCAGGGCGGCGGCCTCGGCGAAATCCAGACTGGTCGGCTTGAGGGCGGCGAGGCGCTCGTCGACCAGATGGAATTGGGCATTGGTGCCCGGCCGCGTCAGATCGCCGGCGTAATAGACCGCCTCGCCCGGCTTGAACAGCGTCACCGACTCGCCCACCGCTTCCACGACGCCCGCGGCGTCCCAGCCGAGGATCGCCGGGTTCTCCGGGCTGGCCGGGCGGGTCTTGCGGGTCTTGGTATCGACCGGATTGACCGAGATGGCTTCGATGCGAACCAGCAGGTCGCGGGGTCCGGGAACCGGCTTGTCGATCTCCAGATCAAGCAGGGCCTCGGGATGATCGATGGGCAGGGGGGCGTGGGTACCGACGGCTTTCATGGATAGGGCTCCGCGAGAACAAGACTGGGCTAGAGCAAATCCCGAGTGATCCGTTCTCGATCACGACGACGATTTGCTTGACTATCAGTGGGTTAGAGCGGTGTACGGGGACCATGTCTCCCGCACACCGCTCTAACCTGGGGCCGCCGGTCCCGCCGACCAAGGGTGGGGCAGGCGTTTATGCGGCCGGGACCCGATCAGCCGCGAGATACCGCGCCACCCCCTGGCCGGCCGCCCGGCCGGTGGCAAGGCAGGCCGTCAACAGGTATCCCCCGGTCGGCGCCTCCCAGTCGAGCATTTCCCCGCAGCAGAACACGCCGGGCAGGGCGCGCAGCATCAACGACGGGCTCAGTTCGGCGAAGGCGACGCCGCCGGCGGTGCTGATCGCCTCGGCCAGCGGCCGGGGCGCGATCAAACGCAGCGGCAGGGCTTTCAAACGGCGGGCGATCGCCGCCGGATCGGCCAGATCCGCCGGCCCCGCCCCCTCGCGCAGCAAGGCGGCCTGAACCGCACCGACGCCGCAGCGCTTGAGATGGGTGGCCAGCGACCGCCCCCCACGCGGCCGGGCCAAGGCCGCCTCGAGGGCGGCCGGGGAATGATCGGGCATCAGATCAAGGATCAGCGTCGCCCCACCGCCGCCGGCGATCGCCTCGCGCAAAGCCGCCGAGAAGGCATAGATCAGCCCGCCTTCGACCCCGGTGCGGGTGAGCACGCATTCGCCGCGCCGATGCTCGCCGGCGAAGGTGGCCACCACCGGCTTGAGCGGCGCCCCGGCGAAGCGATCGGCCAGCACCGCCGACCAGCCGATATCAAAGCCGCAATTGGCCGGACGCAGGGCGCTGACGGCGATCCCCTTGGCCTCCAACACCCCGACCCAGGCGCCATCCGAGCCCAGACGCGGCCAACTCGCCCCGCCCAAGGCGAGAACGGTGGCCGAGGCTTGGATCCGTTGCCGGCCGGTGGGGCCGGTGAAAGCCAGGGCGCCGTCCGCGTCCCAGCCCAGCCAGCGGTGGCGGGGATGGAAGGCGACCCCGGCCCCGTCCAACCGACGCAGCCAGGCGCGCAACAGCGGCGAGGCCTTGAAGGCTTGGGGAAAGACCCGGCCCGAACTGCCGACCACGGTCGGCTGACCAAGATCGGCCAGCCAGCCGCGCAGGGCTTCGGGGGAAAAGGCCCGGATCATCGGCTCCAGCCGCGGCCGACCCGCGCCGTAGCGCTCCAGAAACCGCTCGAGCGGTTCGGAATGGGTGATGTTGAGCCCACCGCGCCCGGCCATCAACAGCTTGCGGCCCAAGCTCGGCATGGCATCGAAGACATCGACGCCAAAGCCGGCCTCGGCGATCCGTTCGGCGGCCATCAGCCCGGCCGGGCCGCCGCCGATCACGGCGACGCGCCCCTCGGCCGTTCCGCGCTCCGCCATCTCAGCGTCCCCGCTTGACGGCCTGGATCGCCTCTTCCAGGGCTTGGAGGAAGCGCGAGCGATCCTTGGGGGCGAAGGAGGCCGGACCGCCCGACACCGCGCCGGCTTCGCGCAGGTCGCGCATCAGATCGCGCATCGACAGCGCCATGCCGATGGAATCCTCGGTAAAGGCCTTGCCGGTGGTGCCGATGGCCTTGGCGCCCTTTTTCAGGCAGCGCGCCGCCAGCGGGATATCGGCGGTGATGCAGATATCGCCCTCGCCGATATGCTCGGCGATCCAATCATCGGCGGCATCGGGGGTGGTCGGCACGATCACCCGGCGCACCCTCGGATCGTTATGGGGCACCGGAACCGGGGCATTGCCAACCACATGCACGATCAGGCGGTGGCGCTCGGCGACCTTGAAGGCCTCGGTCCGCACCGGGCAGGCATCGGCATCGATAAACACCTCCATCACGCGTCTTCGTCCTTCCCGCTACTTTGCCGGCACGATTGCGTCCGCTCGCCCAAGCCCTCGACCACCGTGCAATCACGCCCCGCCGCCTTGGCGTCATAGAGCAAACGGTCGGCGCTGTGGATCATCGTACGCAAGTCGGGGGCGGCGCAGGTGGAAACGCCGATGCTGATGGTCAGCGACAAATCATCCAGTCCGGGAACCGACAGCGGCGATTGGGCGACAGCAGCGCGCAAGCCATCGAAAAAGGTGAAGGCCTGTTCGGGCGACATGTCGGAGACGAACACGCAAAACTCCTCGCCGCCGAAACGGGCAAGGACATCGGACTTCCGCTGGACATGATCGTCCATCACCCGAGCCAGGGCTTCAAGCACCTGATCGCCGACATCATGGCCGAAACGATCGTTTATTTCCTTGAAATGATCGGCATCGATCATCGCCACCACCGGATGACCGCCGACGCGCAAGGTCGCGGCCAGGGCGCGGCTGGCGACATCGAACAGATAGCGGCGGTTGGGCAGTCCGGTCAGCGGATCGATCTGGGCCGAGCGGGCCAGGGCGGCGATATAATCCAAGGTGTCCATGTTCTGGGCGATGCGGCAGAAGAATTCCTCGCGCAGAAAGGGCTTGTTGATGAAATCATTGGCCCCGTACTTGATGAACCGCGCCGAAAGCGGCGCGCTTCCCCCGGTGGACACGCCGATGATCGCCAGAGCGCTGCGCGAATGGGTTTGGCGCACGCGTTTGATCAATTCGAAGCCATCGATTCTGGGCATGTAATAATCGGTGACCATCAGCCGGATATCGGGGTTCGCCGCCAGCAGGGCCAGGGCCTCCTCGCCGTCGACCGCCTCGATGACATTGAAACGATACAGGCGGAGCAGATCGCCGATATAAGCCCGGGCGGTACGGCTGTCATCGACGACGATGGCTTTCTGGTGGGCGTTGCGGCAAAGCCGGCGGACGATCGCCACCAGATAGTCCAGGCTGGCCAGACTATCCTTGGTAACATAATCGATAATGGCGCTAGACAGGACATGCTCGCGCATTTCCTCGCTGAAGGCGCCGGTGAACACCACCGCGGCCAGACCTTTCCCGGTCACATAATCGACGATCTCGCCGTTCGGCGCATCGGGCAGCACCAGATCGATCAGGCAGAGGAATAGATTGGACCCTTCCTCTTCGATGATCAGGGCGGCCTGGGCCAGGGTTTCGGCCTCGATGATCGGAACGCCCAGTTCCTGACCGATCCGCCGGCGCAGGACATGCATAAAGAAGGGCGAATCCTCGACGATCAGGATCTTTCCCGGCGGCGCCTCTTCGATTTCGATGTCGGCATCGCTGCCGGTCAGCAGATCCATAGGGGGGTGCGGTCTGTCGCGGGAGGGAAACGAATCTTCTGACCCTATGACATCCGATTGGCGGTGACCAGCACGATCGCGAGACCGATCAACCCTGACTTTCGGCGAAGCGGCGGGTCGCCTGAACCAGGGCGACGCGCACGCCCGGTTCCAGGGCGCTATGCCCGGCATCGGGGACCATCACCAATTTGCTCCCCGTCCAGACCCGGTGAAGTTCCCAGGCGCTGACCGGCGGACAGACCACGTCGTAGCGGCCCTGGACGATGGTGCAGGGCAGATCGCGAACCCGGTCGATCTCGGTCAGAAGCTGGCCTTCGCGCAGAAAACCGCCATGGCGCATGTAATGGCATTCAAGGCGGGCCAGGGCCAGAGCCGAGCGGCCGTCCCCCTCGTCGCCCGGGCGCGGGCGCAGGCGGGCGCAGGCGTCTTCATAATTCGACCAGACCCGGGCGGCCGCCAGATGGATCGACGGATCGGCATGGGTCAGCCGACGGTAATAGGCCGCCAGCGGATCGGCGCGTTCGTCTTCGGGCAGGAAGTCGAGGAAGGCGCTCGCCGCTTCGGGGAAGAAACGGCCCATGCCGTTGAGAAACCAGTCGACCTCGAAGCCGCGAAACAAAAAAACGCCGCGCAGGATGAAGCCCAGACAGCGCTCGGGATGGGTTTGGCCGTAAGCCAGGGCCAGGGTGCTGCCCCAGGACCCGCCAAACACCAGCCAGCGCTCGACCTCCAGATGCACGCGCAGCCGCTCCATATCGGCGACCAGTTCCTGGGTGGTATTATCGGCGATCTCGGCGAAGGGCCGCGACCGGCCGGCGCCGCGCTGATCGAAAATAATCACCCGGTAGCGCTCCGGGTCGAAATAGCGCCGACAAAACGGCGCCGTTCCCGCCCCGGGCCCGCCATGGACGAAGATCACCGCGATGCCATCGGGATTGCCGCTTTCCTCCCAATGAATCACATGGGGAGGACGCACACGCAGCCGACCGGTGTGGCGCGGCTCGATCGGCGGATAAAGATCGGCAAGGGGATCGGGACTGTTCATGGTGGTTGGATTCGAACAAGCGTGGGGCCTCCGCCGAGGAACGGGCGCGGAGGCGGAAAGGGCGTTTCATCAATATAGGACTTATTACGCCATTCCCACCCTAATTCCCCGGGTATTCCAGGTCCAGGTTCTCCTTTGGCGATAGGAAGGGGGGCCCATCAAGCGGCCCCTCCAGGGCCATCGGATGGGGCAAATCGAGCAGCGGACCATTGCGCCGCGTCACCCAGCCGCGCACCCGCACCCGGCGCCCGGCCCAGGCCAGGGGATCGCGCCCCGTCGCCAGAAGACGGGCCAGCATCGCCTCGGACAGGCTGACCGTGAAATCCGAGCGCCAATCGGCGCCGAAATTCAGATAAATCCGCCGACCGGCCCGGGCGGCGCTGACGATCCGCCCTTCGACCACCTGAAAGCCGTCGCCGGTCGCCGCCAGCGCACCGGGAGGGGGCGAAGCCGCCGACGCCGGCGGCCAAAGCCCACGTCCCGCCCGCCGCGCCCGCTCTTCAAGGGCGAGCAGCGCGCCGCTCAGGGCGCTTTCCCCCTCGCGGATCACGACCCGGGCCAGACCGGCCTCGACCAAGGCGCCCTGGACCCACCGCCCCTCCTCCGTCACCCCATGGGCATGCAGCCGTCCATAGCGATCAGCCAGCGGGCTTTCGCCGTACAGACGAAGGCTATGGCCAACCACCAAAGCGCCCAGGGCCGCCTGGGCCCGGGCGGCGCCCTCGGCTTCCGGCCCGATGATCTCGGCCAGACGCACGACCTGCCCTCCCCGCAGCACCAGCGTTTCGCACCCCCGCACCTCCAGGCCCTCGCCCGTTCCAAGCAACGGCAAGCCTTCGGGAGCGGAGGCGGCGAGGGCGGAAAGAGTCGGTCCAAAGCCCATCAACAGCGCCAAAGCCCGGCACAAGCGGTGAAGAGGGATCACATCTCAAATCCTTTAAAAGGATCAAAATACCCGCAATAGGTGCCCTTTTGGGACTCATAGTCAACCATTGGCCTAAGCGTTTTACTGTGGTAACCAATGATGCGCAAAAGAGGGGCATTTTCGATTCATTGGTCATAAATCAGTCACTTTCTCCAAAAAATGGTCGCTTCAAAGGACTTGGGCATGACTGTCATGGCAACCGCCTCCTCCGTTCCGGCGCCGACCACGGAGGAGACCCTTGACCCCGAACGCATCATCTCTCTGACGGCGGAGGTGCGGACGACGATGATCGAAAAGATCGCCGAAATCCGCGCCGTCACCGGCCGCACCCGGATCCTCGCCCTGAACGCCCTGATCGAAAGCGCCCGCGCCGGGGAGACCGGGAAGGGCTTCGCCGTCGTCGCGGGCGAAGTGAAAGGGGTGTCCGACGAAATCGCCCAGATCGCCGGGACCTTGCAAAGCGAGTTGTCGGCCCGGGTCGAAGCGCTCGAACGGATCGGCCGGGGCATCGTCGATCAGTTGCGGGGCCAAAGGATGGTCGACCTGGCGCTGAACGCCGTGGAACTGATCGACCGCAATCTTTTTGAGCGAACCTGCGACGTGCGCTGGTGGGCGACCGACAGCGCCGTGGTCGACTGCCTAAGCGCGCCGGACGGCCCGGCCAAGGCATTCGCCAGCAAACGCCTTGGGGTGATTCTCGCGGCCTATACCGTCTATCTCGACTTGTGGATCTGCGATGGCGAGGGGCGCGTCATCGCCAGCGGCCGCCCCGATCGCTACCCCGTCCACGGGCAAAGCGTCGCGACGACCGGCTGGTTCCGCGACGCCCTGGCGACGAAAAGCGGCGATGATTACGCCGTCGCCGATATCACCCGGGTCGCTTCGCTCGACGACCAGCCGGTCGCCACCTACGCCGCCGCCATCCGCGAGGGGGGATTGCCCCATGGCCGGGTTCTAGGCGTGCTGGGCGTCCATTTCGATTGGGGCGCCCAGGCCCGCGCCATCGTCGAAGGGGTCCGCCTGCCCGAGGGGGACTCCTGGCGCTCGCGCGCCCTGCTGCTCGACGCCAAGGGCCGGGTCATCGCCGCCTCGGATGGCAAAGGGCTGTTGAGCGAACAGATCCCCCTGAAAACCGAGGGGCGGACCTCGGGCCATTACCGCCTTGGCGATGGCACCCTCATCGGCTTCCACCGCACGCCGGGTTATGAGACCTATGACGGGCTCGGCTGGTATGGCTGCGTCGTTCAATACCCCATCGGGTAATTTCCCCGGTCCCTTTGGCGGCTTTTTTTAAGACAATTGCCTTCCCTCACACGCCCAACGCGATCTTCGCGACGGCTCCATCCGCTAGGGCCAATTTTTATCTCTTCCAGGTCATTCGCCGGACATCTTGTAAAGCCCCAGGAAAAGCGCTCGTAGCAGGGAAATGGGCCCGGGCGGCGCCCCCGGTTGCCGGCCCGATGATTTCCGGCCAGACGCCCCCCCTGACCACCCCGCAGCACCAGTGGTTCGCCCCCCACGCCTCCAGGCCCTCGTCCGTTCCAAGCCATGGCAAACCGTCGGGACCGCAGGCGGAGAGGGATCACAGCCCGACTCCTCTGAGAAACACCCGCAATAGGTGTTCTTCGGCACACCCTGGTCACCCTGCTCGACAGCGCGGCGATCGCCCCTTCCCGGATGGAACGGCGCGCAAACCTAGACTTAAGACTAGAATTTAAAGGGTGCTTATATCACAAAGTTTGAGCTATTATGAGTTCGGCATCAGATACCTTAGGGGGTCGCCCTGACGCCGCCTTTCGCCCGCTTCAAACGGCTTTTCTAAGTAACCTCAGGAAAGCCAGGGGCAGGCTCTTCCTCTACCGATTTGAAGATCAAGCGCGTTCTTCGCTACAGGATTTTCGTTTCAAACCGCGTGCCTAAAAACAATGGCCTTCCGTCACCCACACGGCACCCCCCCGGCAGCCCAGGTGCGGGGGATCCGATCCGAGGAAGCCCTTTTGTTCGTTGCCGAGCCTTTCATGACTCCCCGGTAAAGCCTCAGAGAGAGCGCCATGACCGTCCCCGCGAAAGAAGGCCGTCATCCCTCATCGCCGACGCGCGACCGGGTCGCCCCCGAAACCATCATCGCCTTGATCGCCGACGTGCAATCGGCCACCGCCGGCAAGATTTCCGAGATTCGCGCCGTGACCAGCCGCACCAAGATCTTGGCGCTAAACGCCCTGATCGAAAGCGCCCGCGCCGGGGAAATGGGCCGGGGCTTCGCCGTGGTCGCCAATGAGGTCAAGGGGGTTTCCGACGAGGTGACGCAGATCGCCAGCGCCCTGGAAAACGAACTCTCGAACAAGGTCGCCCTGCTTGATCGCATTGGCCGCGAGATCGTCGATGACCTGCGCCTGCAGCGGGGCCAGCGCCTGATTGATCTGGCGCTGAACGCCGTGGAGCTGATCGACCGCAATCTTTTTGAGCGAACCTGCGACGTGCGCTGGTGGGCGACCGAGAACGCCGTGGTCGATTGTCTGGCCTTGCCCAGAGCCGAAACCCGCGCTTTCGCCGCCCGCCGGCTGGCCGTCATCCTCGGCGCCTATACCGTCTATCTTGATCTGTGGATCTGTGATGGCGAAGGGCGGGTGATCGCCAGCGGCCGGCCCGAACGCTACCGGACCGAGGGGCAAAACGTGGCCGGCGAGCGCTGGTTCCAAGAGGCCATGGCCAGCGAAAACGGCGAGGACTACAGCCTTGCTGATATCGCCGTCAATCGGGTACTCGGCGGCCAGCCGGTCGCCACCTATGGCGCCGCCATCCGCGAGGGGGACCACAACGATGGTCGGCTGCTGGGCGTTCTGGGCGTCCATTTCGACTGGACCCCACAAGCGCGCACTATCGTCGAGGGCGTGCGCTTCACCGAAGGCGAGGCGGCGCGCTCGCGCGCCCTGTTGCTCGACGCCACCATGCGCGTCATCGCCGCCTCCGATGGTAAAGGCCTGCTTAGCGAGCGCTTCGTCCTGAAAACCGACGGCCGGGCCTCGGGATATTATCAGCTGAGCGACGGCACCCAGGTCGGCTTCCACCGCACGCCGGGCTATGAAACCTACAAGGGATTGGGCTGGTACGGCTGCGTCATCCAGCACCCGGAAACCTGATCGCCACGCCCCATAAGCCAACGGAGGCCCTCTTGGGTGACGGCCGTCTCGTCGGCTTGCACCGCACGCCGGGTTAGGAAACCCATGGTGGGCTTGGTTGGCATGGTCGCGTCGTTCGCTACCCCATCGGGAATTCCCCCGGTCCCTTTGGCGGCTTTCTTATGACAATTGTCTTCCCTCACACGCCCGGCGTGATATTTGCGAAGGGTCCACCCGATGAAGCTAATTTTAGTTTATTCCAGATCATTCGCCGAACTCCCTGTAAAGCCTTAGAGAAAGCGCCATGACCGTCCCCGTGAAAACCAGCGGAACCCCGCCCTCGCCGACGCGAGACCGGGTCGATCCCGAAACAATCATCGCCCTGACCGCTGACGTTCAATCGGCCACCGCCGGCAAGATTTCCGAGATTCGCGCCGTGACCGGCCGCACCAGGATCCTGGCCTTGAACGCCCTGATCGAAAGCGCCCGCGCCGGGGAAATGGGCCGGGGCTTCGCCGTGGTCGCCAATGAGGTGAAGGGGGTTTCCGACGAGGTGACGCAGATCGCCAGCGCCCTGGAAAGCGAGTTATCAACCAAGGTCGCCCTGCTCGACCGCATCGGCCGCGAGATCGTCGATGACCTGCGCCTGCAGCGGGGCCAGCGTCTGGTCGATCTGGCGTTGAACGCCGTCGAGCTGATCGACCGCAATCTCTATGAGCGGACCTGCGACGTGCGCTGGTGGGCGACCGACAGCGCCGTGGTCGCCTGCCTAGAGCAGCCCGCAGCCGAAACCCGGGCTTTCGCCAGCCAACGGCTGGCCGTCATCCTCGCCGCCTATACCGTCTATCTCGATTTGTGGATCTGTGATGCCGAGGGGCGGGTGGTCGCCGGCGGCCGGCCCGAACGCTACCGGACCGAGGGGCAAAGCGTGGCCGGCGAGCGCTGGTTCCAGGACGCCATGGCCAGCGCAAGCGGCGACGACTACAGCCTTGCCGATATCGCCCCCAATCGGGCGCTCGACGGCCAGCCGGTCGCCACCTATGGCGCCGCCATCCGCGAAAGGGGACGGGGCGATGGCCGGATATTGGGCGTGCTCGGCATCCATTTCGACTGGGGCCCGCAGGCCCGCGCCATCGTCGAGGGCGTGCGCTTCACCGAAGGCGAAGCGGCGCGTTCGCGCGCCCTGTTGCTCGACGCCGACATGCGCGTCATCGCCGCCTCCGATGGTAAAGGCCTGCTTAGCGAGCGCTTCGCCCTGAAAACCGAGGGCCGGGCCGCGGGGCATTACCGACAGGGCGATGGCGCCCTGGTCGGCTTCCACCGCACGCCAGGCTATGAAACCTACAAGGGGTTGGGCTGGTACGGCTGCGTCCTCCAGCAGCCGGAAGCCTGATCGCCTCGCTCCATAAGACAACGGAGGCCCTCTGAAACGACGACCTCCGTTGAAACCGGCGACAACGATCAAGGCGACCGTCGATCAGGCGGCGCTTAGCAGCTTTTCGACCTTCTGGGTGGCGGTCGAGGCGTCGATATCCTCGATCGCGGCCAGTTCGCAGGTCAGACGCTCCAGCGCCAGTTCATAGATCTGACGTTCGGAATAGGACTGCTCGGGCTGGGTGGCGTTGCGGTGAAGATCGCGCACCACTTCGGCGATGGAAACCGGATCGCCGGAATTGATCTTGGCTTCGTATTCCTGGGCGCGGCGGCTCCACATGGTGCGCTTGACGCGGGCCTTGCCGCGCAGGGTCACCAGGGCCGATTCCATGACTTTCTTGGTCGACAGGCGGCGCAGACCCGATTCGCGCACCTTGGGCATGGGGATCCGCAATTTCATGCGTTCGCGCTCGAAGCCGATAACCAGAAGTTCCAGGTCGTAACCGCCGATAACCTGTTTCTCGATGTCCAGGACCTGACCCACGCCATGGGTGGGATAAACAACAAAATCGCCGGTTTCATACTGTAGCTGGTTGGACATATCTGTTACTTCTCTCCGTTCTTGAACCCGGCGACTACGATCATTCCGACTGCCCGCTGCCGCATTTCCGAGCGCCCCGATACACTTCCCCGGCGTTTCAACAACGCCCGAGCGCCATTATCCGGAAATAAAGGGAAACCCTTCCACGTTCCGCGCTGCCTTGCCCCCACAGACTCAAAACCGGATCGCCTGATCTCCGGCCCAAGCACTGTCCCCAGAATTCCGCCCGAAAAGACGCTTTATACTCTGGTCCACACAAACTTTATGCTCTAACCTACAACCCTCAGGATCAGCGTCACCGGAAGAAACAACTCCTCCTCCCCCGCACCCCGATCAAGTCGCCCCCCCAAGGATCGGGGGCGTTCCCATCGCGAACGACGCAGAGCGGTCCATGGACGACCGGCGCCCATGACACGAGGTGATTGTCCCATTCCGCCGCAAGGTCGATCCGTCCTTTGGCGGCTTCGACGGTCGGCTTGAGCGCCCGGACCTGCCAGACGCGCGCGCCACAGCCTGCGACGCAAAAGAAATCCGTCACGCTACTGTGCGACGGACTCGAGATTGATATCACAGTTTGGTCAAAAGTGACAGATCAAAGTAACCAAGTCCGCCGTCGGCGCCGTCAAGCGGCGCCGACCAAGACTGGAAGGGCGTTGCTCAAACCGTTCCTTTACCAGGATTTTCGCTGAGCAAGCCGGTCTTGTCGGGCTTGTCCTTCCAGTCATCGGCATCGGCCAAAGCCGGGCCCTTACGGGTGATATTGGGCCAGAGATCGGCAAATTTGCGATTAATTTCAAGCCATTTTCCCGCAATAGCTTCCGAATCGGGGAAAATCGCCTCGGCAGGGCATTCCGGTTCGCAGACGCCGCAGTCAATGCACTCATCGGGATTGATGACCAGGAAATTCTCCCCTTCGTAGAAGCAGTCCACCGGACAGACTTCCACGCAATCCTGATACTTACACTTGATGCAGTTCTCGGTGACGACGTAGGGCATGACTTCAGGCTCCGTCTTTTGCCATGCATGGCAGGACCGACGCCCTTTCCAGGACCGGCGGTCGTGGGTCTATCAAAATGGGAGCGCGCGGAAAACGCGAAAGGCGGCTTTCCGGCGGCGTCCCGGGCGCGTCCCGAGCCGGACCGGGGTCAGCGGAACCAGCGATCTGGGGTCATATCATTCCCGACCAAGCTTCGCCAGCACGCGTTTACGGGCGGCGCCGCTGTCCACATCGTCGACATAGAGCAGACCGGCGACCCGGCGCATCAGATTGGCTTCCAGGTGATCAAGCACGCCGTCGACATAGGCGACCTCCCACAGCATCTCGATCACCTCGATCCGCTCGTCGTAATCGAAGCCGTCTTTCAGGGCGCGCGAGGATCCATACCAGTCGACCGCCTCCTGATGCATCGCCACGCCCTCGTCGATCAGGGCCTCGGCCACCGCGTCGTCAAGGCCGAAGCGACCGGCCAGCAGGCTCCGCGCCCGCGCCCGTTCGTCGGCATCGAACACGCCATCGGCGTATCCGGTCTCGACCAGCAAAAAGGCCAGGGCCCGCTGAAGGGTCTGCGGAGTCGTGGCCCGCTGGCCCGCCTCGTCGGTCGACAAAAGGGAACGCAACTTATCGAACATACCCACTCCGCTTTGGAAAAAAGCCCCGGGCCGCAGGTCCGGTCCGGGCCGGAGTCCTGATGGTGAAGCACATCGTCGCCGCGCCCTGGTTCAGATCGCTTGGGGTTTGCCTTAGCTGGGCTCCGCGCCGCCCGGCATCAAGCCCGAAAAGCGGCCTACTCGTCCTCGGCCCGCCAGCGATCAAGGGCGCGGCGATCCTTTTTGGTCGGCCGCCCGCCGCCGCTTGGTCGCGACAGCCCTTCCATCGTCGGATCGCCCAGACGTTCGGCGGGCTCGGGCTCGTCATAAAGGGTTCTGGCTTCGGGGGCCGGCCCCCGCCGCGCCCCGGCCGCGCGCACCACCACCGTTCGGCGCAGCGGGCCAAGGACCAGGGTCAGGCGGTCCCCCGGCCGCACCAGGGTGGCCGCCTTGACCAGCGACTCCCCCTCGCGCTTCACATGGCCGGCGGCGCATAGGGTTTGGGCCAGACCGCGCGTTTTGCAGAAGCGGGCGTACCACAGCCACTTATCGATCCGCTGCGAAAGCGGGCTATCGATCCCTGGCGATAGCCCGCCCGCCCCGTCTCCGGCTCCGATGCCGGCCTTGCTCATCGACCCATCAGTTCCCTTAGCTTGGCAAAGGGACTATCGGGGTTGATCTCCGAGCGCGCCGGTCGCGGACCGCTGCTGTAAGCGGTGGTCGAGGCGCCACCGCCCCCCTTGCCATCGCCTTTGTAGCCGCCCCCCTTGCCCGATCCGCGACGGGGCTCGCGCGACGCCTTGTCGCGTCCCTCGCCGTCCCGGGGCGGACGATCGCCCGCCGTGTGGGGTCTGGCCTTGCGCTCCTGGGCGGGATCCCCGGCCGAAGCCGCTTCGCCGGCGGGACGCGCCGCCGCGGGCCCACGCCCGCGGCCGCCCTGGGACCGCCCGGGCGCCTGGCCGGCGCCATGGGCATGGCCATGACCGTGGCTGACCTTGCGCCGACGCGGCCGCAAGAACAGCGCCCCGGCTTCCAGCCGCACCCCATAGCCAAGGGCGGTCAGCACGCCAACGCCCTCCTCGGCGCCGATGCCCAGCGGCGGCAGCATATCGGGAGGCAGGTGAACCTCACCCTCGCGCGCCTGGGGCGGCTCGGGCTTGGCCGGACGACCCGTCGGGCCGGCGGCCGCCGTTGCCTCTTCCCCGCCCTCGCCGGCCCGATCCGCCTCGACGGCGGCTTCGGGGGCGGCTTCGGCGGCGGCTTCAGGAGCTTCCGTCGGCTCGGCGCTCGCCTCGGTCGAGGGACCCTCGACGGCGGCGACCGCGACGGCCGGGGTGTCGATGGGCGCGTTACCCGGGGTTTCCGGCGCGGCATCGACGACGGACGTCGGCGTCGTGGCATCGACGACGGACGTCGGCGTCGTGGCATCGACGACAGGCGTCGGCGTCGCGGCATCACCGCCCGCGCCGGCCGAGTCGGCGGCCGTTTCGGGCGCGGCCTCCGCCGGGGTCGCCGACACGTCCGCGGGCTTGCCCTTGGCCGGCAAGGCGTCGCGCACCAACCGGCGCACATCGGCGGCGAAGCGTTCGATCATATCCACCCGCACGGCGGTATCGCCAACCACGCGATAACCGATGGCATGGTAGAACGCATGCGGAACACGCTTGTCCACCGGGAACGACACCCGGCCATCGGCGGGAACGTCGCCGCCATGACGGCCGGCATCGATCCGCCACAGAACCGCCAGCAGGCGCTGGGGATCGGGCTTGAGCAAATCGGGCATGAACAGGCATTCGACGCCAAGGCGCACCCCGGCGCGGGCCAGGGCCTTGCGGTCGGCTTCCGAAAGCGCCCGCACCTGTCCGTCCACATGCTCATTGGCCGCCGAGCGCGACAGCGTGCCCAGATTTTCCGCCAGCTGGAAAGCCAACCCGCGCGCCGCGCCTTTAAGCGGGGCGAGATCAAGGGCGAACAGCGGCTTCAGACGCGTGCCCAGGTGATGCTTCACCCAAGCCTCAAGGCGGGTTTTCACCGCCTCGGCCTGGGCCGCGTCGAGCAGGCTTTCGGCGGGCAGGGTCACCAGCGGCCGCAGCACCTCGGGCCCCTTCTCAAGCCGGGCAACCGGCGCACCCCGCCACAGCAGTTGGCCGGCGGGATCAAGGGAGAAGACCGGATCGTCGTCAGCAGCCAGACGTTGAACCCGCTCGCCGATTTCCCGGCGCAGCGCCTTTTGGGCGGCGTTGAGGACGGCCTTGTCCCCCTCGCGCCCACCCGTGGCCTCGGCATGGAAGGTCAACCCTTCCAACCGGCCCACATCGTGGCCTTCCACATTCACACGGCCATCGGTGGCCGCCACATCAGCGTCGAGCATCGCGCGTTCTCCCAGACGACGCATGAGGGTCGCGGTTCGTCTATCGACAAACCGCTGAGTCAGCTTTTCGTGCAGAGCATCGGACAAACGGTCCTCTATGGCCCGCGTCGCCTCCTGCCAATACCCCGGGTCGCCAAGCCAGTCCCCTTGGTGGGACACATAGGTCCATACCCGTATTCCGGCTATGCGATCAACCAGAGCATGGATGTCGCCGTCGTTTCGGTCCATGCGTTTCGCATGTCCGGCGACAAAATCATCGGGTAATCGTCGATTTCCGGCGGTTAAATGGCGAAAAATCTGTCCAAGCAGCCGGACATGGGTCTCGGCGCGCAGTTTGCGGAAATCGGGAATCCGGCACACGTCCCACAGCAGCCCCACTTTTTGCGGGCCGACGGCGGCCTGGGCGATCTCGGGATCCTGGGCCAGAATCTCCAGGGCCTGCTGGTCCTCGGCCCGTCTTGGCCGCATCAGCCCCTCGTCGGGGGGCGCGGCGCCCAGCGACTTCAGCAAGGCCTCGACCGAGCGGAAATCAAGCCGGGGATTGCGCCAGAAGATCTGGCGCAGGGGGGCGAAGGCATGGGTTTCCACCCGGGCGACCGTATCCTCGGCGATCGGCCCGGCATCGCCGGTGACGCCGAAGGTGCCATCGTTCATATGGCGCCCGGCGCGGCCGGCGATCTGGGCGACCTCCTGGGCGCTCAATCCGCGCTGGCCCTGGCCGTCGAATTTCGACAGGGCGGCAAAGGCCACATGGTCGACATCCATGTTCAGCCCCATGCCGATGGCATCGGTGGCCACCAGATAATCCACTTCGCCCGATTGATAGAGCGCGACCTGGGCGTTGCGGGTGCGCGGCGACAGGGCGCCCATCACCACCGCCGCCCCGCCGCGCTGGCGCCGCACCAGCTCGGCGATGGCGTAGACGTCATCGGCCGAAAAGGCGACCACCGCCGAACGCGGGGGCAACCGCGTCAGCTTGCGATGGCCGTTATAGGTCAGTTGCGAGAAACGGGGCCGGGTGTCGAACTGGCAGCCGGGCACCAGCTTGCGGATCAGCGGCGCCATGGTCTCGGCGCCAAGGAACATGGTTTCCTCGCGCCCCCGGGCGTTGAGCAGGCGTTCGGTGAACAGGTGGCCGCGTTCGGGATCGCCGCACAGCTGGATCTCGTCGATCGCCAGGAAATCGACCCGGCGGTCGATCGGCATGCTTTCAACGGTGCAGATGAAATAACTGGGGCGGGGGGGAAGGATCTTTTCCTCGCCGGTGACCAAGGCCACCCGGGAGGCGCCAACCCGGCGCACGGCCTTGTCGTAATTCTCGCGGGCGAGAAGCCGTAAGGGAAAGCCGATCATCCCCGAGGCATGGCCAAGCATGCGCTCCATCGCGAGATGGGTCTTGCCCGTATTGGTCGGGCCGAGAACGGCGGTGATGCGGGTCGGTGTGCCTGGGTCCGTCATGACAGGCACACCCTCCCGCGCGCGGTCCGAAATTACAAGTGCGCGTTTCGGCCCGCAGCCTCGGCGTAATCAACCGACCCCCGGAGATCCCCCCGAAAGGGCCGGAGCGCCCGCGCCTACTCGGGCATCACCTTGGCTTCGACCTTTTGTTCGGCCCTCTTGCGCTCGGCGATATCACGGAGTTGACGCTCCATGGATTCGAAAGCATCGCGCAAGGCGATGCCCACGTCCTCATGGGCTTTCAGGTCGGCATCCTTTCCATGAGAGCTGACGGCGTTCAGGTCTTCGCCCGGTACCGAAACCTGAACGGAGATAAGGAACGGCTCACCGCGCTTATGAACATGCGAGGTATTTTTATGGTGCATTTCCACAACCACCCGGCAGGCGGTTATGTTTTTATGAAACTGCTCCAGCTTGGCGGCTTTTTCACGAATTCTTTCTTCCACGGCGTCGGAGTGATCGATACCGCGAAAAACGATCTGCACGGGAATTTGCATGGAGCTCTCCCTGGAAATCCCAGCTAAAGGCAACCCCGCCCGCCAAGACGTTGCTTCCGAGACGCCAAGCCCCCGACCCCGGAAGGGGGCGGCCGGCCGTTGGTCCTCGTCGGGCAAGAGCCTTGGGCGGGGTCCACCCAAGCGTAACTGGACGGACGGGACGAGTGTTCCACGAGAGGATGGAGGTTGTCTCCCTTTTTCGCGTTCGTCGCTGTTTTACTTATAAAAATGCCGCCCGAAACAACCGGCGGGTCAACCGCGAAACCGCCCGTTCCCGTAGTGGGCGCCCTTCGTGTCTTGCACTCGACGGCTGTCTGCCTCATATGTCTCGCCGCCGGGGTCAAGCGGGGTAATCTCGCGAAAGGCCCGCATCAGGCAAGCTCGACATCAGCAAGCAGGGATTGAACCGGCCATGTCCGAGGAAACGCTCTCCTTCCAGGCGGAGGTCTCCAAACTTCTCGATATCGTCGTCCATTCGCTTTACTCCGACCGCAAGATCTTCCTCAGGGAATTGATCTCGAACGCCTCGGACGCCTGCGACAAGCTGCGTTATGAAGGGCTGACCCAGCCGGCCCTGCTCGAGGGCGACGGCGCGTTCCGCATTCGGCTGTCGATCGACGCCGAGGCCGGCACCCTGACCATCGCCGATAACGGCATCGGCATGAACCGCCACGAATTGATCGAGAACCTGGGCACCATCGCCCGCTCGGGCACCCAGGCCTTCGCCGAGGCCCTGAAGGCCAAAAGCCAGGCGGCGAGCGGCGATGTCTCGCTGATCGGCCAGTTCGGCGTCGGCTTCTATTCCGCCTTCATGGTCGCCGATAAGGTCGAGGTGGTCACCCGGCGTGCCGGCGAGGCCCAGGGCTGGCGCTGGAGTTCGGACGGCAAGGGCAGCTTTTCGGTCAGCGAGGTCGAGGGCGCGGGCCGTGGCGCGGCGATCACCCTTCATCTGCGCGAGGACGCCCGCGATTTCCTTGACGAGCACCGCCTGCGCGAGATCGTCAAGACCTACTCCGACCACATCGCCATTCCGGTGGATTACGCCGGCAAGGAGGGCGAGCCCGAGCGGCTGAACGAGGCCAGCGCCCTGTGGACGCGGCCGCGCGACCAGATCACCGACGAGCAATACGCCGAGTTCTATCACCATGTCGCCCATGGCTTCGAAACGCCCTGGCACACCCTTCACTACCGGGCCGAAGGCAAGCTTGAATACACCGCCTTGCTGTTCGTTCCCGGCCAGCAGCCCTTCGACCTGTTCACCCAGGACCGCAAGCCCCGGGTGAAGCTGTATGTCAACCGGGTGTTCATCACCGATGACTGCGAAGAGCTTCTGCCGTCCTATCTGCGCTTCGTGCGCGGCGTGGTCGATTCCTCGGATCTGCCGCTCAACGTCAGCCGCGAAATGCTCCAGGACGACCCGCGCCTGCGCAAGATCAAGGGCGGCCTGACCAAGCGTCTGATCGATGATCTGGCCAAGCGCGCCCGCGACGATGAAAGCGCCTATCTGACCTTCTGGGAAAACTTCGGCGCCGTCCTCAAGGAAGGCATCTACGAGGATTTCGAGCGCAAGGAGGATCTGGTCGCCCTCGCCCGCTTCCGCACCACCGCCTCCGACACCCCGGTGTCTCTTGAAACGGTGATCGGCCGGATGAAGGAAGGCCAGTCGGCGCTCTATTACATCACCGGCGACGACGCGACCGCCCTGGCGCGCAGCCCGCAGGTCGAAGGCTTCGTGGCCCGCGGCGTCGAGGTGCTGTTGCTGACCGATCCCATCGATGAATTCTGGGTCAGCGCCGTGCCCAAGGTCGGCGACACCGCCTTGAAGGCGGTCGCCCAAGGATCGGCCGATCTGGAACGGCTGGCGCTGATCGACGGCAAGCAGCCCCCCGATGACGCCGAGCACGCCCCGGCCGAGACCGCCAAGATGGACGCCTTGATCGCGGCGATGAAGGCCGCCCTGGGCACGGCGGTGGCCGACGTGCGGGTGTCCGCCCGCCTGACCGATAGCCCGGTCTGCCTTGTCGCCAAGGAAGGGGCGATGAGCCTGCATCTGCAAAAGCTGCTGCGTCAGGCCAATCAGGGCAGCGAGCTGTCGGGCGACCGGGTGCTCGAGATCAATCCGCGCCACGCCTTGGTCAAAACCCTGGCCGAGCGCGCCGCGACCGGCGGCAGCGTTGACGAAGCCGCCCTGCTGCTGATGGATCAGGCGCGCATTCTGGAAGGCGAGGCTCCGGCCGATGCCATCGCCTTCGCCCGCCGCCTGACCGAGGTGATGGGTAAGGGCCTGATCTAAGCCTGCCACCGACCAGACGACAAAAACCCCGCCCTCCGATCATCGGGGGGCGGGGTGCGTGTCACTCAGCGTCGATCGTCAAAAAAATTATCCGGCCAGGGTCACCCGGCGAGGCGCACCCGGGCGTGGTCGATCAGGGCCGACAGAATCTCGTCGCCGACACCGTCGCTGCTCATCATCGAGCGCATCAGATCGTCTTGGAGAAGATCGCTGATCAAGGGCTCCTCGTCCCAGGCATAGGGCCCGGTGATAAAAGGATCGGGACAGGTACGGGAGAACGACGACGAAAGTCCCTCCTTGGCGGACACCCTGTGCGGCATCGAAAGCAGATCGTCCCGTCGCTTACGCAGTGCTGCCGTGGTCATGTGCTCGTCTCCCATCTTACCCAGAAATCGGTTCGTCACCTGCCGCGCTTTGGCGCCCTACCCGACGGGCCATCGCGCGATCCCCCTTTGACCCAGGGGCCCTTTTTTGACCGGGCGCTCTCTCCCGGATAGTGTCGTTCCCGCCGCGCGGACGAATGTCCTAGTCGGCGAGTCTGCGATCGAGCCGTTTTCCAGTCCGCCACCGGCTCCGCTGGAGCCCTGGGGCGGATCTCTGGCCATCCTATTTTCTATATGATGTCACCGATCCCCGAGGGGAAGACCCTTGACCACCGACTTGTAGCGAGAAAATATTAACTCTGATCGCAAATGAATTGCAAACCTCCAAATGGTGTTGACAAGTCTGCTCAACCCCTACTGGACAACCCGGTCCTTCTCATGACATCTCTCCCAACCGGCCTCCCCGCTGTGGGCGCCCGGCGTGACAATCCCTTGGCCGCCATTGGGTTTATCGTATTGGCGATGGCGCTGTTCGCCATCATGGATACTCTGGCCAAGCTGCTGAGCGCCGGTCAGCCGATCCTGCTGATCGTGCTGTTCCGCTCGCTCGGCGCCCTGATCGTGCTGACCCCGGTCTTTCTCCGCCAGCCCGCCAGCCACCGCCGGCTGATTCAGCCGCGGCTGCTGGCGCTGCGCGTGGTGCTGGGAACGACGGCGGTCACCTTGTTCTTCATGGCCATCGCCAAGATGTCGCTGGCCGATGTGGCGGCGATCAATTTCTCCTCGCCGCTCATGGTCACCCTATTGTCGATCGTTCTGCTCAAGGAACGGGTCGGCCCCCGGCGCTGGTTGGCCCTGCTGGTCGGCTTCGCCGGCGTTCTGGTGATCTTGCGCCCCGGCGGCGGGGTGCTCTCGCAGTACGCCCTCTTCGCCGTCGGCGGCACCTTGTGTTATGCGGTGCTGATGATCATTCTGCGGCTGCAGGGCCAGATCATGACCAGCGCCACCAGTTCCTTCTGGTTCACGCTGTTCTCGCCGCTGCTGGTCCTGCCGGCGATGCCGGCGGTATGGGTGACGCCCGACCCGGGCGATCTGGCGATGTTGCTGATTTTGGGGATGGTCGGCGGGCTGGCGATGCTCAGCATGACCCAGGCCATGCGCCTCGCCCCGGCCTCCACCGTCGCCCCATTTGATTACAGTTATCTGATCTGGGCGGTGGCGGCGGGCTGGTTCCTGTTTGGCGACTTGCCCTCGCCCTCGTCGCTGATGGGATTGCCGCTGATCATCGGCAGCGGGCTTTACATCCTCCACCGCGAAACCATCGTCAACCGTCGGCCCAAGGTCCTTGAGGCCGAAGCCCCTTAATGGGCCGGCGCGGCGGTCAGCGCCTGGGGGCTGGCGACATAAGAGCGCGAGCAATAGGGACAGCAGACCTTGCCGATCGCCGGTTTGATGTGCAGATAAATAGCGGGGTGGCCGAGCGCCCCGCCACCGCCGTCGCAGACGACCGTCAAAGACTCGACGGTCACGGTTTCCGTGACCGGAAAAGTGGGCTCGTGGGACATCGGTGCTCCCTTTCGTTCGGGGGGTCTGACGCGGCGAGCCGAACGCCTTAAGTCGGGCCGTCGCCCTCCGCGGACCCGGATGATACCCCTTGCGATGGTCGGCGCAACGCTAAAACACAGGCCCGCCGCCGGTCGCCAACCCCAGAGAGACCCCAAGGTTTTGATGTCGTCCTCCCCCTCCCTCCCCTCCTCCGCCTCCGTTCCGGCCGCCTTCGATCGCGCCCCCGTCAGCGGTCTGCCCGACAACGCCATCGAGATCGATGCCCTGCGCAAGGTCTATGGCGGCGGCAAGGTCGCGCTGGAGTCGCTGTCGCTGGCCATCCCGCGCGGCTCGTTCTTTGGCCTGCTCGGCCCCAATGGCGCGGGCAAATCGACCCTGATCAACATCATGGCCGGGCTTGTGCGCAAGACCTCGGGCCGGGTGCGGATCTGGGGCAACGACATCGACACCGACGAGCGCGCCGCGCGCTGCGCCATCGGCATCGTTCCCCAGGAACTGAGCTTCGATCCCTTCTTCACCCCGCGCGAGATGCTCGATGTGCAGGCCGGCCTGTATGGCGTTCCCAAGGCCGAGCGGCGGACGCTGGAGATCCTGCGCGCCGTCGGGCTGGAGGATAAGGCCGACGCCTATTCGCGCACCCTGTCGGGCGGCATGCGTCGGCGCTTGCTGGTGGCCAAGGCGATGGTCCATTCCCCGCCGATCCTGGTGCTCGATGAACCCACCGCCGGCGTCGACATCGAATTGCGCCAGCAGCTTTGGGCCTATGTGCGCGACCTGAACGCCCGGGGAACCACCGTTCTTCTGACCACCCATTACCTGGAGGAGGCCGAGGAGCTGTGTGACCGCATCGCCATCATCGATCACGGCAAGGTGGTGGTCAGCGAACCAACGACCACCCTGTTGGGCCGCCTCGATAACAAAAGCCTGACCCTGCGGCTCGCCCAACCGCTTGACGCCCCGCCCCCGGCCCTGGCGGCGCTCGGCGCCGAGTTGCGCGATCCCTATCATCTGGTGATCACCTATCACCCCAGTTCGCTGCCGATGGCCCGCATCCTCGACGCGGCGCGCGCCGGCGGCCTGACCATCGCCGATCTGACGACCCGCGAAGCCGACCTCGAGGATGTCTTCCTGCGTCTGACCTCAAGCCACCACCGGGCCCAGGAGATCGGGTGAGCGGCAATGGAGGCGCCAGGGGATCGCGTTTGGGACGGGCGGCGCTTGTTGCCGGCCTGCTCGGACTGGCCGCCTGCGCCCCGGCGCTGGCGCCCTCGGGCCCGCCCGACGGCTTGGCGGCGATGACCCCCTTGTCGTTTCGCGCCAGGGACGGCATCGTTCTGCCTTTGCGCTCGTGGGAGCCGGCCAAGGGGCCGGTGCGGGCCGAGATCCTGGCCCTGCACGGCTTCAACGATTATTCCGGCGCCTTCGAGACCGCCGGCCCAGCCCTGGCGGCGCGCGGCATCGCCGTTCACGCCTATGACCAGCGCGGCTTCGGAACGGCGCCGGGACGGGGGTTGTGGCCGGGCGGCGACATTCTGGTCCGCGACGCCCGCGAGGCGATCGCCACCCTCCACGCCCGCCACCCCGAACGCCCGCTGTATGTGCTGGGCGAAAGCATGGGCGGCGCCATCGCCATCACTGCCCTGACCGGCCCGGAAGCCCCCCGGGATCTCGTCGCCGGCCTGGTGCTGTCGGCGCCCGCCGTCTGGGGGCGCGACACCATGCCCTGGAGCTACCGGGCGGCGCTGTGGCTCGCCTCGCGGGTCGTGCCCGGGCTGCGGCTGTCGGGCAAGGGATTGAAGCGCTATCCCAGCGACAATCTGCCGCTGCTCTACCGCATCGCCGAGGATCCGCTGTGGATCCGGGCCACGCGCACCGACGCCATGCGCGGCGTTGTCGATATCATGGATCAGGCCTATGCCCGCGCCGGCGCCCTTGGCGGACCGGTGCTGATGCTCTATGGGCTGAACGACCAGATCATCCCGGCCGAACCGATCCGCGAGGTCGCCCGCCGCCTGCCCGGCGAACCGCCGCTCCAGCGCCTTGCCGTCTATCCCGAGGGCTGGCACCTGCTAACCCGCGACCTGCAGGCCGAGGTGGTGCTCGACGATATCGCCGCCTGGATCGCCAACCCCGCCGCGCCCCTGCCCTCGCGGGCCGAGGAGCGGGCCGGGGCCTTTCTCAAAGGCGAGCTGACCTCGATGGAGGAACACGACCAGCGCGCCGATCCCTACCGCCTATGGCAAGCCCGCAAACCCGCCCCCCCACCCCAGGATCCTACCGTCACAGCGCCTCCCTGATGCGTTTGGCGACCTGGGCGGCGCTGCCGGGCAGGCTGAGCAGATGGGCGGGACAGGTTCGGCAGTCGGAGGCGCCAAAGCCCGCGACCGGGATCCCGGCGCCCTCAAGAGCGCGCAGACGGGCGACAAGGGCGCATTCATCGCCGTCGACCACCGCCAGAACCCGCAAGGCGCGCGCCGCCTCGCTCAGCCGGTCGACATGCCAGCGCAGGGTCTTGCCCGCCCGCAGATGACGGGCGCAGCGGGCGCGGATGCCGCCGGGGCCCCGCGCGCTGCCGCAATACACATAGCGGCCGGGGGGCAGGAGGGCGTCGAGGGGCGGGGCCAACGCCACCGGCCGCGCCAGATCGATCAGCAGCAGATAGGCTCCGGCGACGGCGGGCAAATCGGCCGCCTCGGCCGTCCAGCGCGCCGCCCTCACGGCTAAGAAGCGGCCCGCAGGCGATGGGCGGGCAGCAGGATGGTCACCGTCGTGCCCTCGCCCGGGCGGCTGGCGATGGTCAAACACCCCTGATGGGCCTCGGTCAGCTTGCGGGTCAGCGGCAAGCCCAGGCCGGTGCCGCCCTGGCGGCGGGAATAGGGGCTTTCGACCTGACCAAAGGCGGTCATCGCCACCTGAATGCCGGCCTCGTCCATGCCGATGCCGGTGTCGATCACCGAAATCGCCAGACCGTCCCCGCCGGCCAGCCGGGCGGTCACCGCCACCGCCCCGTCTTCCTGGGTGTATTTGACGGCATTGGACAACAGGTTGATCAGCACCTGCTTGAGTCGCAAGGGATCGCACCACAAGCGGGGCAGATCGCCGGTCAGCAGGTTGGTCAAGGCGATGCGTTTGGACGTGGCGCGCGGCGTCACCATCTGGATGGCGCTGTCGACCAGACGGGCGGCATCGACCTCCTCCTCGTCGAGCCCCAGTTCGCCGGCCTCGATCTTGGCCAGATCCAGGATATCGCTGATGATCTCCAGCAGATGCGTGCCCGAGTCATAGATGTTGCGGGCGTAATCCACATAGACCGGGTTATCGAGCCGCCCGAACATCTGATGGCGGGTGATATCGGAAAAACCGATGATGGCGTTGAGCGGCGTGCGCAGTTCATGGCTCATATTGGCCAGAAACTCGCTTTTGGCCCGGTTGGCGTATTCGGCGACTTCCTTGGCATCGGCCAAGGCCCGCTCGCGCCGTTTCAATTCGGTGATATCGGTGCCCAGGATCAGGGTATAGCCGCTTGAGGTCGCGCTCTGGCGTATCAACAGCCACCGCCCGTCCTTGCCGCGGACCTCGATCGGCGCCGGACCGGGCGTTCCGCCCTTGATCCCGCCCTGCGACTCGGTGATCGCCTGGACAAACAACCGGCGGGCGACGATGGCGGCGCGCAGTTCGATAAAGCTCAGGCCGGGATGAAGGATGTCCTCCAGGTCGGGCAGGGCGGCCCGGCAGGCGGAGTTGATCAAGACCAGAATACCCTGGGGGTCGAACAGCAGCATCGCCGCCGACATCAGTTCGGTGGCCTCAAGCAGATGGCGCTCGGCGGCCCGCGCCCGGTCCTCGGCTTCGCGGCGCGAGGTGATATCGCGGGTGAACAGCGTCACCCCCATCGCCTTGCCATCGCCGTCGACCACCGGAAAAACCACCATATCGAGCCAACGCTCGCCCCAGCGCTCGATGCCGTTGACCGGCAGCAGGGTCGCCAGCACTTCGCCAAACAGGGCGCGTCGCTCCGTCGCCTGCGGAGCGTCGAGGAACTCATAGAAGCTGCGGCCCGCCGCCGCCCGCGCCGTGGTGCCCAGCAACCGGGCTCCGGCGCGGTTGATGACCCGGATGGCACCATCGGGATCAAGCAGGAAAATCGCATCGGTGGTGGCGTTGATCAGCGAACGCAGCCGGGCCTCGTTCTCGGCCTTGGTCGCTTCCCAGTCCACCCGTTCGGAAATGTCTTGGACCAGCACAAGGATCTGGTCGGACTGCCCCTTCGGTCCATCGCGCATCACGCCCAGCGACAGGGTGACCGGCACCACCCGGCCATCGGCGGCGACCAGCCGCAGATTGGTGGTGCTGGCCTTGTCGTCGTTCCGCAGCAGACTGGCGAAAAAGCGTTCGTCACGGCCGCGGTCTTCGGGGTGGACGCTATCGGACCAGCGCTTCGCGGCCAACCCTTCGAAGGGAACACCCAGCAGCCGGCACATCACGCTATTGGCCTGTCGCCAGCGGCGCTCGCCATCGAGCATCGCCATGCCGATCGGCGCCAGATCGAAAAGCGAGCGGAAGCGGTCGGCGGCGCAGGGCACCGTCGCTTCGGCCCGTCGGCGCAGCGGACAGCCATCGGCCCCGGCGATGCCATCCAGGGTGACCAGCACCAGCCCGGCCACCCCTTCCAGAACGCCAACCCCCAAGGTGGCCTGAACGAGAACGCCATCGGCGCGCAGGAAAGCACAGCGCCGGCGCGAGGGCGGAGGGCTGGCCGGGCCGCCGGCCGTCGCCGCCGCGTCGGCGATCGACACGTCAAAGGGGGCGGGATGGTCGAGCACGGCGTCGGCCGGCCGGCCCAGGGCCTCGAAGAAGGCGGCGTTGCCCTCGAGAACCCGGCCGTCGCGGGCCATGATCACCGCCGCGGGCAGGGTCAGGGCGTCAAGAATGGCGCGGACCATCGGGTGGCTGCGCAAGACGGCAAGAGACTGCGGAGAATGGTCCTGCCGACCCACATCAGCCTCCATTTTTTCAAGACGAAAAGAGGACCATTTGATCATATCCCACGCCCCTTCGCCAGGAAACGATGGAAAACACCCCGCTCCGGCCAAGGGGTGAAGGCCGCCGACTTGGACGATCCCTTCACCGGTGATTACCGGTCGGGGGTGGGTTCCGGTCGACGCCAGGGGCGGTTCATGCTAAACGCCCTGCCATCCACAACATCGGTTCTTCCCTCGCCATGGCCGCCCCGGACACCCCTCCCGATTCCCCTCCGCCGATCTCCGCCGTCGAGATGCCCTCGGGCAAGGATGCGGGCACCGAGAACTTCCCGGTGGGCTCGGTCCTGTTGCCCGCCCGCTTGCGTCCCCATGTCGCCCGCTTCTATGCCTTCGCCCGGGCGATCGACGACATCGCCGACAGCCCCGATCTTGACGCCGCCGCCAAGATCGACCGCCTCCAGGGGTTCGAAGAGGCGATCACCGGACGCGACACCACCGACCCCGCCTATGCCAAGGGCCACGCCCTGCGCGTCAGCCTGGAAGCCACCGGGGTACCGGCCATCCATGGCGTCGAACTGATCGCCGCCTTCAAGCAAGACGCGGTGAAGGGCCGCTACGCCACCTGGGCCGAGATGATGGACTATTGCCGGCTGTCGGCCGCCCCGGTCGGTCGCTATCTGATCGATCTCCACGGCGGGTCGCGGGCGGGCTATGCCTCGTCCGACGCGCTGTGCGTCGCCCTTCAGGTCATCAATCACCTTCAGGACTGCCAGGATGATTTCCGGGTGCTCGACCGCGTCTATCTGCCCGCCGACTGGCTGGCCGCCGAGGGCGCGTCGGTAAGCGACCTGGACCGCGCCGCCTGCACACCGGGCTTGCGCCGGGTGCTCGACCGCTGCCTGGAGGGAACGCGCCGGTTGCTTGACGCCGCCCGGCCGCTGCCCGGCGATATCATCGACCGCCGCCTTGGCCTGGAAGCCGCCGTGATCGTTTCCATCGCCCAAACGCTGACCGGGCGCCTCGCGCGCCAGGATCCGCTGGCGCAGCGGGTGAAGCTGGGCAAGGCGGCGACGGCGTTCTGCGCCGCCCGCGCCTGTGCTGCCTACCTCATGGTTCCGGGAGCTTACCGATGATCCCCCCCCTGCAGCTGTCGCCCTTGGCCCTGGTGGCGCTGCTGTCGCTGGCGGCCTGGGCGGTGGTTCTTCTAACGCGCCGGCGCTTCTGGCGCTGCGACCAGCGTTTGGGCCAGAATACCATGGCGCCCGGCGCCGCCCCGGCCGTGGTCGCCGTCATCCCGGCGCGCGACGAGGCCCACACCATCGGCCAAACCGTGCGCTCGCTGCTCAATCAAAGCTATCCCGGCCGTCTGGTGGTGGTGGTGGTCGACGACTCCAGCAGTGACGGCACCGCCGATGCGGCGCGGGCCGGCGCCGCCAGCGTCTATGATGGCCCCTCGCGGCTGATCGTCGTTCCCGGCAAGCCGCTGGAAGCGGGGTGGTCGGGGAAGCTCTGGGCCGTCCACCAGGGGCTGGAGGTCGCTGCCCAGGCGGTTCCCGAGGCCCGCTATGTCTTGCTGACCGATGCCGACATCGAACATATCCCGGGCAACATCGCCCGGCTGGTCGGCAAATGCGAACGCGATGGCTTGGTGATGGCCTCGCTGATGGTCAAGCTGCGCTGCGAAAGCGCCTGGGAACATCTGCTGATCCCGGCCTTCATCTTCTTCTTCCAGAAGCTCTATCCCTTTCCCTTGGTCAATGATCCCGATCGGCGGGTCGCCGGCGCGGCGGGGGGATGCATCCTGGCCAGGCGCGAAACCCTTGACGCCATCGGCGGCGTCGCCGCCGTGCGCGGCGCGCTGATCGACGATTGCGCGCTGGCCGCCCTGCTTAAGGAAAAGGGCCCGATCTGGCTGGGACTGGCCGGGCGGACGCGATCGCTGCGTCCCAATGATGAGTTGGGCGATGTCTGGCGGATGGTCGCGCGCACCGCCTATGTCCAGCTTCACCACTCGCCCCTGCGGCTGATCGGCGCCGTGATCGGCATGACGCTGCTTTATCTGGTGCCGCCCGTCTCCCTGATCGTCGGCATCCTCAGCGCCGATTTCCCCGCCGCCGTCGCCGGGCTGGTCGGCTGGATCGGGCTGGCGATCATTTACCGGCCGACCCTCCATCTCTACCGCCGTCCGCCGATGGCCGGTCTCGCCCTGCCTTTGGCCGCCCTGCTCTATACGCTGATGACCATCGATTCGGCGCGGCGCCATTACGTCGGGCGCGGCGGCGAATGGAAGGGCCGGACCTATTCGGGGGACGCCAGCGCCGGCGCCGATCCCGGACCGCGCAGCCCGGCCGAGCTGGCCGCCCATGTCGAAGCGATCACCAAGGCCTCGGGCACCTCGTTCTATGGGGCGATGCGCATCCTGCCGCGCGAACGCCGTCTGGCGATGTATGCCATCTACGCCTTTTGCCGGGTGGTCGACGATATCGCCGACGGCACCGCCCCCGAGGCCGAGAAGCGGGCCGAGCTGGCGCGCTGGCGCGACGAGATCGAGGCCCTTTACGCCCGTGGCGGCAAGGGGCCCGAGCATCCGGTGGCCCGCGCCCTTGACGGACCGATCCGCCGCTTCGCCCTGCCGCGCGAAGACTTCCTGGCGGTCATCGAAGGGATGGAGCTTGATGCCGGCCCCCGGGTGCGCATTCGCGACATCACCGAGCTTGAGCAATATTGCGACTGGGTGGCCTGCGCCGTCGGCCGGTTGTCCAACCGCATCTTCGGCGCCGATCCGGCGTTGTCCGACGACGTGGCCCGCCACACCGGGCTGGCGCTGCAGTTGACCAACATCCTGCGCGACGTCGTCGAGGACGCCGAGCGCGACCGGCTTTATCTGCCGCTCAGCCGGCTGCGCGCCCATGGCCTGAAAACCACCAAGGATATCGACGCCGTGCTCGTCCATCCGGCCACGGCCAAGGTCTGCGCCGAACTGGCGAGCAAGGCGGCGGCCGAATTCGCCGAGGCCGACCGCGCCCAGGCCGCCTGCGATCGCAAGACCATGCGCCCGGCGATCATCATGAAAGAGGTCTATCGCCGCATTCATGCCGCCTTGATGGTGCGCGGCTGGGCCCGCCTGGGCGAGCCGGTCAAGGTCTCCCGGCTGACCAAGCTCGGCATCGCCCTGCGCCACGGCTGGCTGTGAAGGCGCCGATGCCCCACCCCGCGCCGAACGCCGCCGCCCCCCGCGTCCACATCATCGGCGCCGGCATGGCCGGTCTGGCCTGCGCCGTGCGCCTTGTCTCGCACGGGAGGGCGGTCAGCCTGCACGAGGCGGCCGGACAGGCCGGCGGCCGCTGCCGCTCGTTCGTCGACGCCAGCCTCGACCGCCTGATCGACAACGGCAACCATCTTTTGCTGTCGGGCAACCGCGCGGTAAACGCCTTCCTGGCGACCATCGGCGCCAGCGATCGCCTGGACGGCCCGGAGCGGGCGCGCTTTCCCTTCCTTGATGTCGAAACCGGCGAGCGCTGGTGCCTGACCCCCTCGGCCGGACCCGTGCCCTGGTGGCTGCTGCGGGCCGACCGGCGCATTCCCGGGACGCGGGCCCGGGATTATCTGGAAGGGCTGAAGCTGGCCCGCGCCAGCGACGCCGACCGAGTCGCCGATCTGCTGACTCCGGGCACCCCGCTGTATCGCCGCTTCTGGGCGCCTTTGACCGTGGGCGTGCTCAATGCCGCCCCCGAGGAGGCGGCCGCCGCCCTGCTGTGGCCGGTGATCAAGGAGACCTTCGGCCGGGGCGAGGCCGCCTGTCGGCCGCGCATGGCCCGCAATGGCCTGTCTGACAGCTTCGTCACCCCGGCGCTGGCTTGGCTGACGGCGCGCGGCGCCGAAATCGCCTTCAACCACCGTCTGCGCGCCATCGAGTATGGCGACGGCCGGCCCGCCGCCCTGGTCTTCTCCGAAGAAACGCCGCTGCGTCTTGGCCCGGCCGATCAGGTGGTGCTGGCCGTACCGCCGGCGGTGGCCGCCGGTTTGCTGCCCGGCCTGACGGTTCCCGAAGGCAGCCGCTGCATCGTCAATGCCCATTTCCGCCTGGACCATGCCCCCGAGGGCTTCGCCGACGACTTTGAAGGACCGCTCGGCGTCATCGGCGGCACCGCCGAATGGCTGTTCGTGCGCGGTGATGTCGCCTCGGTCACCGTCAGCGCCGCCGACGCCCTGGCCGCCCTTGACCCCGACGAGATCGCAGCAAGGATCTGGCGCGATGTCGCCCTGGCCCTTGGCCTGGACGCGGCCGCCCGGCCACCGGTGCGCATCATCAAGGAAAAGCGCGCGACCTTCGCCCAGACCCCCGATCAGCTTTGCCGCCGCCCGCCAACCCGCCCGCCGGGGTATGGGTTGTGCTTGGCCGGGGACTGGACACACACCGGGTTGCCGGCAACCATAGAGGGTGCTTTGCGGTCGGGCGAGGCGGCCGCCGATGCTGCGCTGCACTGGCGGTTCACTTGACTTGAGCTAAGCTTATGCCCAAAAAGACATTCAACCGAGGAGATCGCGCCTTACGGGCAAAGGTTTCCTTTATATGAACACCAATGAAGAGTGAATGCGACCATGGACGCGACCGCACCCCTTCGGGATCCCGGCGCGCCGAGCGCGGAAAACTGTTCCGTCGATCGGCGGGAACTTGACGATGTCATCGGCGAATCCTGCCGCTGGCTTGGCGAGCGCCAGAATCAGGACGGCCATTGGGTCTTCGAGCTGGAGGCCGATGCAACCATCCCTGCGGAATATATTCTGCTCAACCATTTCCTTGACGAGATCGACGATGCGCGCGAAGCCCGCATCGCCAGCTATCTGCGCGCCATCCAGGGCAAGCATGGCGGCTGGCCGTTGTTCCACGACGGCGATTTCGACATGTCGGCCACCGTCAAAGCCTATTACGCCCTGAAGCTGACGGGCGATGGCGTTGACGAGCCCCATATGGTGCGCGCCCGTCAGGCGATTCTCGAGCACGGCGGCGCCGAGCGGACCAACGTCTTCACTCGCTTCACCCTGGCGATGTTCGATCAGGTTCCCTGGCGCGCCTGCCCGGTGACGCCGGTCGAAGCGCTTCTGTTGCCGCGATTCGCCCCCTTCCACTGGAGCAAGGTCAGCTACTGGTCGCGCACGGTGATGACGCCGCTGATGATCCTCTATTCGCGCCGCGCCCGCGCCGTCAATCCGCGCGGCATCGGCGTGCGCGAGCTGTTCCGCCGCGACCCCGAGGTCATCCGCGACTGGCTGAAGAACCCCACCGGCCATTGGATCGGCGATGCGCTGATCCAGATCGACAAGGTGCTGCGGGTCATCGAGCCGGCGATCCATTGGGCCTTCCGCGATCGCGCCGAGAAATGGGCGCTCGATTTCATCGAAGAGCGGCTGAACGGCCGCGATGGCCTGGGCGGCATCTATCCGGCCATCGCCAATACCCTGATGGCCTATCACACCCTGGGCTACGCCAAGGACCATCCGGGCTATCGCATCGCCCGCGAGGCGGTGGACGGCCTTTGCACCCCCCATGCCAAGGGCGAATACGTTCAGCCCTGCCTGTCGCCGGTCTGGGACACCTGCCTTGCCAGCCACGCCATCCAGGAAGCCGGGCAGAGCGCCGGCGACCGGGCGGTGGACCAGTCCAACGCCTGGCTGCGCGAGCGTCAGGTGCTTGACGTGGTCGGCGACTGGAAAAGCAACCGCGGCCATCTGCGCCCGGGCGGCTGGGCCTTCCAGTACAACAACCCCCATTACCCCGATGTCGACGATACGGCCGTGGTGGTGATGGCCTTGGCGCGTTCGAAGGAAGACGAGGCCAACCGCGAGGCCATCGCCCGGGCCGAGGAATGGATCATCGGCATGCAGTCGTCCAACGGCGGCTGGGGCGCCTTCGACGCCGAGAACGAACACGACTTCCTCAACCATGTTCCCTTCGCCGATCACGGCGCCCTGCTTGATCCGCCGACCGTCGACGTCTCGGCCCGCTGCCTGGGCATGCTGGCCCAGCTTGGCCGGCCCAAGACCGATCCGGTGGTGGCACGCGGTCTGGATTATTTGTGGCGCGAACAGGAGGCCGACGGCTCGTGGTTCGGCCGTTGGGGCACCAATTACATCTATGGAACGTGGTCGGCCCTCAACGCCTTCAACGCCGTCGAGTGGGACATGACCGACCCGCGCATCTGTAAGGCGGTGGATTGGCTGAAAAGCCGCCAGCGCGACGACGGCGGCTGGGGCGAGGATTGCGCCACCTATTGGAAGGAGCGGCGCTCGGTCAGCAAGGCCAGCACGCCCAGTCAAACCGCCTGGGCGGTGCTTGGCCTGATGGCGGCCGGCGAAGTCGACAGCCCCGAGGTCGAACGCGGCATCCGCTATCTGCTCGAGGCGCCGCGCGACGGCGGCAAATGGGAAGAAGAGCTTTATAACGCGGTGGGCTTCCCCCGGATCTTCTACCTGCGCTATCATGGCTACTCGGCTTACTTCCCGCTCTGGGCCCTGGCGCGCTATCGCAACCTGACCAGCGGCAACTGCAAGCGGACCATCCACGGCATGTGATCCCCGCTCCGGGGATCACCCGGACAAAAAAGGGGGGAGGAATGACCGTCGAGCAGATGTCCTCCCCCACCGTTCCCGCCCTGCGCTCGGTGGGCCTTGTCACCGGGCTGGCCCTGGAGGCCGCCCTGGTGCCGGCCAAGGCCTCGCCCCGGCTGATCCCGCTGTGCGCCGGTCCCGGCCCGGCCGCCGCCGCCCGGGCAAGCTGGCGTCTGATGGAGCGCGGCTGTTCGGTTCTCGTCAGCTTCGGCACCGCCGGCGGCCTGGATCCGGCCCTGCCCCCCGGCACCTTGATCATTCCCGAAGAAATCCGCCTGATCGGCGATCAACCACCCCTGCCCGTCGATTCGACGCTGCGCCGCCGGCTGCTGGCCGCCTGTGAGCGCGCCGGCCTGCCCGTTCACGCCGGCCCGCTGGTCGGCTCGGACCTGCCCTTGCTCAGCCCCGCCGAAAAAGCCCGGGTGGCCCAACTGAGCGGAGCGGCGGCGGTGGATATGGAAAGCCACCGGGTAGCCGAAATCGCCCTCGACGCCGGGCTGCCTTTCCTCGCGGTGCGGGTGATCGCCGACCCGGCCGATCGCAGCGTGCCGCGCTGGGCGATGAAGGGCATCAACGAAAAGGGCGCCACGGTGGTGGCGCCCATTCTGCTGGCCCTGGCCCTGGCGCCCTGGCGGCTGCCGGCCCTGATCACTTTGGCCCGCAGCGCCGCCCGGGCCCGTCATACCCTGGGCCGGGTAGCCTGCGGACCGCTTCTCGATTTACTCGGCCGCTGACGACTGGGCCTCGGCCGCCGCCTTGGCCTTTTTGGCGGTCGCCGGGGGAGCCTTTTCCAGCTCGGCCTTGACGACGCTTTCAAAGACGTATTCGGCCGGGCGCTGACCTTCGAAGGAAATCTCGGGGGCCATCGGCCCCTCGGTGCGCACGCCGCGCAGGGCCACGGCCAGCGCCTTCAGCGGATGGGCCACCGTATCGGCCACCGCCGTCGGCTCATAGCCGCAGTGCATCATGCAGTTGGCGCATTTCTCGTAACGCCCGGTGCCATAGGAGTCCCAATCGGTGGTCTCCATCAACTCGCGGAAGCTGCCCACCGTGCCTTCGTTCAGCAGATAGCAGGGCCGCTGCCAGCCGAAGACGTTGCGCGTCGGGTTGCCCCAGGGCGTGCAGTGGTAGGTCTGATTGCCGGCCAGGAAATCGAGATAGAGGCTGGACTGGTTGAAGCGCCAGGACTTGTCGCGCAGCTTGAACAGGTCGCGGAACAGCTGCTTGGTCTTCTGCCGGCCGAGGAACACGTCTTTCAGCGGCGCCCGCTCATAAGCGAAACCGGCGGCGACCGTCACCCCTTCGACGCCAAGCTCGTTGCTGGCATAGCTGATGAATTTGGCGATGCGCTCGGGCGGCACGCCTTCGAACAGCGTGGTGTTGCAGGTCACGCGGAAGCCCTTCTCGCGCGCCAGCTTGATCGCCTCGACCGCTTTGTCGAAGACCCCCTCCTGGCTCACCGCCTTGTCGTGATGCTCGCGGTCGCCATCAAGATGGATCGAGAAGGTCAGATAGGGCGAGGGCTTGAAGTCGTCCATCCGCTTCTTCAGCAGAAGGGCGTTGGTGCACAAATAAACGAACCGCTTGCGCGCCGTCAGCCCCTCGACGATCGGCACGATGTCGCGGTGGAGCAAGGGCTCGCCGCCGGCGATCGACACGATCGGCGCGCCGCATTCATCCGAAGCGCCCAGGCAATCCTCAAGGCTAAGGCGACGGTTGAGGATGCTGTCGGGGTAATCGATCTTGCCACAGCCCGCGCAGGCGAGATTGCAGCGAAACAGCGGCTCGAGCATCAGCACCAGCGGATAGCGCTGATTGCCCGAAATCCTCTGGCGCATCAGATAGGCGCCGATGCGGATCTGCTGAATGAGGGGAACGCCCACGACGATATCCTTATACCTTCGCCCGCCGGCATCCGCGCCTTCGGGAACAATCCTGTTACACGCCCCGTGCTCCGGCCTTGGCTGGAGGACGGCGGCTCTTTCCTGGGTGGCGAACGGAAAACAAAAGCCGCCGTCCGCCGGGGCCCGGCTGCGGGCCCGCGCCCTAGGGCAGGGAGCGCGAAATCTGGTCCGCGCTTCCTGCTCTAAAATCTTGATGGTCAAGCAAATCGCCGGCGCACTCTGGTTAAAGAATGCTCGGGGATTTGCCCTAGGCGACGCTTTCGTCGGCCTTTATGCGTTCGCCGTCCTGCAGGATGCGGGGCAGCTTGAACTGGGTGTGTTCCTCCACCCCGGCCTGTTCGATCACCTCGACCCGGCCGAAGTCCCCCAAGCGGTCGATCAACCCCTGAACCAGGGCCTCGGGGGCCGAGGCGCCGGCGGTGACGGCGACGGTGGCCACGCCCTCCATCCATTCCGGGCGCAGGGCTTCGGCATCGGCGATCAGGAACGACGGCTTGCCCATTTCGGCGCCGATCTCGCGCAGCCGGTTGGAATTGGAGGAATTGCGCGAGCCGACGACCAGCAGCAGATCGGCCTCGCGGGCGATCTCGCGCACCGCCGACTGGCGGTTCTGGGTGGCATAGCAGATGTCTTTGACATCGGGACCGACGATGGCGGGAAAGCGCAGCTTCAGGGCTTCGATCACTTCGCGGGTATCGTCGACCGACAGCGTGGTCTGGGTGACATAGGCCAGATTCTCGGGATCGCGCACCACCAAGCCATCCACATCGGAAGCGGCGCTCACCAGATAGACGCCGCCGGGGATCTGGCCCTGGGTGCCCTCGACCTCGGGATGGCCGGCATGGCCGATCAGAACGACCTCGCGGCCGCGCGCGGCGTGGTTCTGGCCTTCCTTATGGACCTTCGACACCAGCGGACAGGTGGCGTCGACCACCGGCAACTGGCGCTGCTTGGCGTCGTTGATCACCGCCTTGGACACGCCGTGGGCGCTGAACACGGTGACCGCGCCATGGGGCACTTCATCGAGCTCGTCGACGAAAACCGCGCCGCGCGCCCGCAGGCTGTCGACCACATGCTTGTTGTGGACGATCTCGTGGCGGACATAGACCGGCGGCCCGTAAAGCTCCAGGCACTTATCGACGATCTCGATGGCCCGGGTGACACCGGCACAAAAACCGCGTGGATTGGCCAGGATGACGCGGATGGGCTTCTCGTCGCTCACGTCGCTGGTTCCTTCGTCTGGACGCTCGGGTTGCACAAGGCTTTCCCCGGACCGCAGGGGGGTCCCAGGGCGCCGATCCCCGACAGGGGGCACCCCCCAGGGGGCCCAATCAAGGTTGGGAGATCGCGATCGAAGCCGGCCCCAAAGGCCGGGAGGGGCGATTCCTTGGGAACCGCGCCGGCCAGCCGGGCCGCGATGCACAATAAGGGGTTTGGGCGGGGGAACGCAATGGCAGGGAAACCCCAATCTTCGTTGGGTCTTGGGAGCGCATCCCTCCCTGGGCCTTTGCCCGGACGGACCGTTTCGACCGCGCCGAGCGGGCGCGCCATCCTATACGCCCCGCCCGGCCGATGCTATGGTCCCCACCCCGGTCTTCCGCCCCGGCACGGCGCGGGACCTTTCCTTTCGTCTCCCCTTTTGCGCAAAAGAACCGGATTTGACCATGACAGTCCTCGTGACCGGAGCATCGGGTTTCGTCGGCGCCGCCGTCGTGCGCGCCCTTCTCGCCCGGGGGCAAAACGTGCGCGCCCTGGTGCGCGACACCTCGCCCAGGCGTAACCTTGAAGGACTGCCCCTTGAAACGGTGATCGGCGATCTGACCGACACGGCCTCGCTGAGGGCCGCCGCCCGCGGGGTGGACGCGCTGTACCACGTCGCCGCCGACTACCGGCTGTGGACGCTTGACCCTCCGGCGATGTTTCGCGCCAATGTCGAGGGCTCGGTCGCCGTCATCCGCGCCGCCGCCGAGGCCGGGGCGAAACGCATCGTCTATACCAGCAGCGTCGCCGTGATCAAACCCAAGGCCGATGGCACCCCGGCCGATGAGACCACGCCCACCCTGGCCTCCGACATGATCGGCCCTTATAAGCTGTCGAAGTTCGAGGCCGAGCGGGCGGTGCAGCGGCTGATCACCAACGAAGGCGCGCCGGTGGTCATCGTCAATCCCTCGACGCCGATCGGTCCGCGCGACATAAAACCGACACCGACCGGGCGGATGATCGTCGAAGCGGCGCTGGGCAAGATGCCGGCCTATGTCGATACCGGCCTCAACGTCGCCCATGTCGAGGACGTGGCGGAAGGCCATCTGCTGGCTTTTGATCGCGGAGAGATCGGCGAACGCTATATTCTGGGCGGCGAGGACATGAGCCTGCGCGACATCTTGTTCACCATCGCCCGGCTGACCGGCGGCAAGCCCCCCCGGGTCAGCCTGCCCCACGGGCTGATCGTACCCTTGGCCTGGGCGGTGGAAACCCTGGCCCGGCTGCGGCGCTCCGAGACCGAGCCTTTCGTCACCCTTGATGGCCTGCGCATGGCGCGCAAGCACATGTTCTTCTCGTCGGCCAAGGCCAGAACGGCGCTTGGTTATGCCCCGCGACCGGCCGAACAGGCCCTGGCCGACGCCCTCGTCTGGTTCCGCGCCAATGGCTTTCTCGATCCCCGTTGAGGCTGTCCCCGGGCCTTTGTTTCCGTTCCGCGTTTGACCCTCCAGGATTTCCGATGACCGCTTCCCAGCCCCCCGCCCAGGTCCCCCCGCCGGCGCGTAACGACATCATCACCCGGGCAACCGTGGCCTGGGTGGGCTTCGCCCATCGCCGACCGTGGACGGTGCTGGCGATCACGGTTTTGCTGATGGCGCTGTCGGGATGGGCGGCGGCGACCCGGCTGGGGATGAGCACCGACACCTCGGCCATGCTGTCGCCCGACCTGCCGTTCCAGCGCGATCAGGCCCGCTTCTCGCAAGCCTTTCCCGATCTCGGCGGCGGGCTGGTGGTGGTGATCGACGGCCAGACGCCGGAACTGGCCGATCGCGGCGCCCATGCCCTGGTCGAGGGGTTGGCCCTGCGCCGCGACGTCATTCTTGATAGCGTCGACATCGCCGGCCTGCCGTTCTTCCGCCAGAACGGCCTGCTCTACCTGCCGCTTGATCAACTCGACAAGCTTTCGACCACCCTGGTGCGGGCGCAGCCCTTCATCGCCGGCCTGTGGGCTGACCCGTCGTTGCGCGGACTGGCGGCGATGATGGATCTGGCCTTGGGCCAAGGGGCGGACGCGCTATCGAAGCAAAAGCCCGGGGAAGGCTTCGCCCTCGCCCCCATCCTCGATGCCATGGCCGAGGTCACCGCCGCCACGGCGCGGGGAACCTCGGCCCATATGGCTTGGTCGAGCGTGCTGGGGGCGCCCGCCGTCACCGGCACGCCGGGCCGGCGCTTCGTGCTGGTCAAACCCGTGCTCGATCACAGTTCGCTGGCGCCGGCGGCCGGGGCGATGAACGCCATTCGCGCCGTAGCCGAAAGCCGCGATCTGCGGGCGGCGGCGGGCATCACACTGCGCATCACCGGCCCCGCCGCCCTTGATCAGGAAGAGCTGGCCAGCGTCAGCACCGGCATGGACCGCGCCGGGCTGGTCACCACGGTCCTGGTCGCCATCATCCTCGCCGTCGGCTTAGGCTCGGGGCGGCTGATCTTCGCCACGCTGATGACCATGGGCGCCGGCTTGCTGATGACCATCGGGTTCGCCGCGGCGGCGGTGGGTACCCTCAATCTGATCTCGGTGGCCTTCGCCGTGCTGTTCATCGGCCTGTCGGTCGATTTCGGCATCCATTTCGGGCTGCGCTACCGCGAGGGCCGCGATCGCGGGCTGGAAAACGGTCTGGCCCTGGAGGGCGCGGCGCGCGGCGCCGGACGGTCCCAGTTCCTGGTCGCCCTCGCCGCCGCCTTCGCCTTCTTCGCCTTCCTGCCCACCGATTACCTGGGGCTGGCCCAGTTGGGCCTGATCTCGGGTGTGGGCATGTTCATCGCCCTGCTGATCAATCAGTCGACCCTGGCCTCGTTGATGACCCTGATGCCGGCCAAGCCCCGGGGCAACTGGCGGTCCGAAAGCCGGCCGACCAGCGGTCTGGCCCAGGTGCCGCGCCGCCATCCGCGCGTCGTGCTCGGCCTCTTCGTCGTGCTGGCGATCGGCGCCCTGGCCTTGCTGCCCCGGGCCCGCTTCGATTTCGATCCGCTCAATCTCAAGGATCCGCGCACGGAATCGGTGGCGACCTTGCTTGACATCATGGGCGACCCCGGGCTCGACCCCTATTCGATCAACGTCCTGGCCGCCAATGCCAGCCAAGCGGCGGTGCTGACCGAGGCGCTCAAGGCCCTGCCCGAGGTGCGCGGCGTCGCCTCGCTGCCCGCCCTGGTGCCCGCCGATCAGGACGCCAAGCTGGCGGTGATCGATGATCTGGCCTTCGTCCTCGGCCCCTCGCTGTCGGTCGACCCGCGCGACCCGCCGAGCGCGCCCGATCTCGCCGCCGCCCGCGACCATTTGGCCCGCCGGCTGGCCCAGACCTCGCAGGGCAGCGGCCCGCTGGCCACGGCGGCCGGGCGGCTGGCGGCGGCGCTGTCGTCGCTGCCCAATGACACCGCCTTGCTGCGCGCCCTTGACGACCGCCTGCTTGACGGCCTCGCCCACCAGTTGGCCCTGTTCCGCGATGGCCTGAACGCCCAGCCGGTCAGCGCCGACGATATCCCACCCGAACTGCGCCGGCGCTACATGGCCGCCGACGGTCGGGCGCGGCTGGAGGTTTTCCCCCGCGCCACCGCACGCGATTACGCCACCCTGGCCCGGTTCGTCGAAGCCGTGCGCACGGTGGCCCCCGACGCCACCGGCGCCCCGGTGCTGATCATCGAAGCCGGGCGCACGGTGATGGGCGCCTTTGTTGAAGCCGCGGCGATCTCGGCGGTGCTGATCGCCATCATGCTGGCGATCAGCCTGCGCTCGGGCCGCGCCGTCGTCCTGATCTTCGCGCCGGTCATCCTGGCCGGGACGCTGACCATCGGCGCCTCGGTGCTGGCCGGTCAAGCCTTCAACTTCGCCAATGTCATCGTCCTGCCGCTGCTGGTCGGGCTGGGCGTCTCGGGGGGGATCTATGTGGTCGAACGCACCCGCGAGGAGCGCGATTCGGGAACGGCCCTGGCCAGCAGCACGCCGCGGGCGGTGATGTTCAGCGCCTTCACCACCATCGCCTCTTTCGGATCGATCGCGCTGTCAAGCCATCCGGGCACGGCCAGCATGGGCATCTTGCTGACCATCGCCCTTGGCCTCAGCCTGCTCTGCACCCTGGCCTTCCTGCCGGCCCTGGTGGCGCTTTGGCCCGAGCGACGGCGCCAGCCGTCGCTCTGAACTCGGCCTCCTGGCGACGGCGCCAGCCGTCGCTCTGAACTCGGCCTCCTGGCGACGGCGTCAGCCGGCGCTCTGAACTCGGTCCCCTGGCGACGGCGCAAGCCGTCGCTCTGAACTCGGTCCCCTGGCGACGGCGCAAGCCGGCGCGTGGGGGCCTGACCCCGATCAGCCGCCGGCCTTGAGAAGGGCGGCGGTCTGGGTTTCCAGGGCTTGGGACAGGGCGTCGACGCCACCCGAGGACAGCAGGGCGGCGTATTCCGAGCGGCGGACCGCCAGTTCGCTGATGCTGCCCTTGAGCAGGATATCGACCACTCGCCAGGGCGCCCCCTTGCCGCCGACCATGACATAGATCAGATCGACGGCTTCCATCGACGACGAGACGATGTGGGTGCGCACCAAGGTGGTGCCGCGCGGCCCCGGCTCCTCGCCCAGGGTTTCGAAGCGCTCGTCGGAATAGCCGGTGAAGCGCTTGGCATAGGTCATCACGCTCATGCGGGTGAAGGCCTCGGTCAAGCGCGCCCGGGCCGCCGCCGAGGCGTCGCGCCAGGACGGTCCGGCGACCAGCGCCGCCATCCGATCGAAATCGAAGGTGGCGCGCGCGGCCGGATCGATGCGATCGAATCGCCCCGCCACCCCAAGCGTCTTGGCCTCCTTCATCACTTGCAAAAGCGTTCCGTGGTAGGCCTCGATGCGCTGGCTCGGCGTCTCATCGGCTCGAACCGCCTGGCTAAAGACCAGCAGCACCCCAAAGATCAGCGGAAAGACGACCAGCGAAAAGGGCGAACGACCGGGATGAACACTCATAAAGGGCGCCTTCTGCGAGGGGGGGCGGGATAGGCCCGGGTGCGCAACGGTAGGAAGGGATTAGGGCGGCATTTTGGCAACAGATGCGCCGTCTTTCCCACACCTATCCGCATCGCTATTGCTCCAATCTGGGGAAAAGCGTAAATGTCGCCAAGGGACTGCCGTAACAACCCCAGCGTCCAACAGGCAAATTCGGGGCCGTTCCGAACGAACCGCCGAGTCGAGGCGCTCTTTTGTGCCAGCAGCGCCGATCTTGGCCGGCGAAGCCGTTTTGGCCCCGTTTCCGTTTCGGCGTATCCGCATTTTTTCGCCGCTTTTTTTAGTTGTCCGTCTGTTTACCGCCATACCTCTTTCGAATGGAAGCCCTATGACCGACCCGATCAAAGACATCACGCACCGCCTCGGGGGCCGTTCGATGGGGGGCGTGACAGTGCTTGCCCTGATGTCCCTGACCGCCTGCGCCGGCGTTGACGAGTCATCCTCCGCCAATGCCGCCTCGGTCGACAAAGGGGCCGTGCAGTTCGCCGCCGCCGAACCGACCACCGACGCCCAATTCGCCCCCTCGTCCCAGCTTGCCCAGGCCCAGCCGGCGCAGCAGGGCAAGACCCAGATCAACGCGGGGCAGGAAGGCGCCGTCAGCGATCCTCTCGAACCGTGGAATCGCTACGTCTTTTCCGTCAATGACGTTGTCTATACCTTCGCCCGTCCGTGGATCGCGCCCTATATGGTGCTGCCGCAGGAAGGCAAGGATACCGTCGACAACTTCCTTCACAACCTCACCTCGCCGGTGATCCTGGTCAACGACCTGCTTCAGGGCGAATTCGACCGGGCCTGGACCACCACCAAGCGCTTCGCCATCAATTCCACCACGGGCGTCCTCGGCTTGATCGATGTCGCCGAAGACTATGGCATGGCCAAGCACGACGAGGATTTCGGCCAGACCCTGGGCACCTACGGCGTCGGCGACAGCCCCTATCTCGTCCTGCCGCTGCTGGGCCCGTCCAACCCGCGCGACGGCATCGGCCGGGGCGTCGATACGGTCACCGATCCGCTATTCTGGGTCGGCACCACGGCGATCAGCGCCGGCCGCATGTATGGTACCTTCTCCAATGAATACGGCGGTCATGTGAACGAGATGGACTCGTTGCGCGAGACCTCTCTCGACTATTACGCCACGATGCGCAGCCTCTACACCCAGATGCGCCGGGCGAAGGTCAAAAACATCGAGACCCCCGACTCGGAAGAAGCCAATATCGATTACTTCTCCCACGTCGACGATCCCCAGTAAGGCGTTTTAGCCTTCTTGAATTGGAAAAGGGCCGCATCCCCGGGATGCGGCCCTTTTCTTAATGAATACAGCGAAGGGTGATTTTTACGCCTTCAGGGCGCCGGCGTCGATGGTGGCGCTGGTTTCAAGCTTGAGGGCGTCGAGGACGGCGGTGGTGATGGCCTGGGCGTCGATGCCGGCCTTGGCGCATTGGACCTCGGGCGCGTCGTGCTCGAAGAAGCGGTCGGGGATATGCAGGGCGCGCAGCTTGAGGCCGCCGTCGAGCAGGCCCTGGTTGGTCAGCCAAGTGGCGACATGGGCGCCGAAGCCGCCGATCGCGCCTTCCTCGACGACGATCAGCACCTCGTGGCGGGCGGCGAGATCGGCCACCAGTTCCTCGTCGAAGGGCTTGAGGAAGCGGGCGTCGGCCACCGTCGGCGTCAGGCCGCGCGCCGCCAGGATCTCGCAAGCCTCCAGGCACGACTGCAGCCGGGTGCCGATCGATAGCAGGGCCACGCCCTTGCCCTCGCGCACGATGCGGCCCTTGCCGATCGCCAAAGGTTGGGGATCCTCGGGGATCTCCACCCCCACGCCCTCGCCGCGCGGATAGCGCAGGGCGATCGGGCCGCTGTCATGGCCGGCCGCCGTCACCACCATGCGCGCCAGCTCGGCCTCGTCGGCGGCGCACATCACCACCAGATTGGGCAGGCAGCCGAGGAAGGCCATGTCGAAGACGCCGCCATGGGTCGCCCCGTCGGCGCCGACGAACCCGGCGCGGTCGATGGCGAAGCGCACCGGCAGCTTCTGCAAGACCACGTCGTGGACCACCTGATCATAGCCGCGCTGCAAAAAGCTGGAATAGAGGGCGACGAAGGGCTTCAGCCCCTCGCAGGCCAGACCGGCGGCGAAGGTCACGGCGTGCTGTTCGGCGATGCCGACATCGAAGCAGCGCTGCGGATAGGCCGTGGCCAGCTTGTCAAGGCCGGTGCCGCCGGGCATCGCCGCCGTCACCCCGACGATCCGATGGTCCTTGGCCGCCGCCGCCACCAGCTGCTTGCCAAACACCGCCGTATAGGACGGCGCCTGCGGCTTGGCCTTTTCCTGAACCCCGGTCACCACGTTGAAGCGCGACACGCCGTGGTATTTGTCGGGCGCGTTCTCGGCCGGGGCATAGCCCTTGCCCTTTTGCGTCACCACGTGGATCAGCACCGGACCATCGCGCCCGGCCTCGCGCACGTTGCGCAGCACCGGCACCAGATGGTCCATGCGATGGCCGTCGATCGGCCCGACGTAATAAAAGCCCAGCTCCTCGAACAGCGTGCCGCCGCCCGTCACCATGCCGCGGGCGTATTCCTCGGCCCGCTTGGCCGTGCGCTCCAGGGCGTCGGGCAGGCGGGCGACGATCTCCTTGGCCAGGGTGCGGATCGACAGCCAGCTTTTCGAACTGAGCAGCCGCGACAGATAGGCGCTCATCGCCCCCACCGGCGGGGCGATCGACATGTCGTTGTCGTTGAGGATGACGATCAGCCGCGATTTGGCCGCCCCGGCATTGTTCATCGCCTCATAGGCCATGCCCGCGCTCATCGAGCCGTCGCCGATCACCGCCACCACGTCGCGGGCGTCGCCGGCCAGGGCCGAGCCGATGGCCATGCCCAGACCCGCCGAGATCGAGGTCGAGGAATGCCCGGCGCCGAAGGGGTCATAGGGGCTTTCCTCGCGCAGGGTGAAGCCCGACAGCCCGCCGCCCTGGCGCAGGGTGCGGATGCGATCGCGCCGCCCGGTCAGGATCTTGTGGGGATAGCACTGATGGCCGACATCCCAGATGATGCGGTCGTCGGGGGTGTCGAACACGTGATGGAGGGCCACCGTCAGCTCGACCACCCCAAGCCCCGAGCCCAGATGACCGCCGGTCACCGAGACCGCATCGATCATTTCCGCCCGCACTTCGCGCGCCAGCTGCTCCAGCTGCGCCACCGAAAGACCCCGTGTGTCCGAAGGACCGCGGATCGTGTCCAAAAGCGGCGTTATCGGTCTCGATGTCACGGCGGAATTCTCCTCGTATGAAAACCGTCCCTTGACGGGGGGAAACACCCCCGGGGGGCTTCAGCTTTTGCGGTCGACGACGAAACGGGCAACGGCGCGCAAGCTCTTATCCTAGGCGATCCGAACTCGTCGAGGCAAGCGAGGTTCAGGCCCGAAAAGGGAAGGGGCAGGCATGCTTAGACCGCGCCAAGGGCGGCGGGAGGAGTGGAAGATCGGGTAATAAATGGAAAGTCCACACCATGAAGATGGAAAGGGCCGATAGGAAGGACTGGTTTGCCCGTCTGGCGGTAGTTATACTGCACTCGCTTCCGTCAGCCCTGGGAACAGGGGTTGGCTGCCCGGCGCCCCCGCACCGCAAAGCCTGCCAAACCGGTCCCGGTTTTCGCTTAACGGTCTGATTTCAAGGTAGAAATCTGCATCCGGTCTCAAGACGATCGTTCCTGACATCACCGTGGCGAGCCCTTCCCTTCCGGGTGGGACGCGCGGTCGGGCGTCGTGGACTCCCGGGGCGAGGGAAGAAGGACAAGAGGGAAGACGGCGCGTCTTTTTTAAAAAAATAACGGACGGTCCCCGAAAACCGGGGCAACACCCGTCCGGCGCCGCCTTTGGGTAACGGATCCAATACAGGAAGACCCGTATGCACGAGATCATCCGCCAACTTGACGCCAAGCGCGCCGCGGCCCGCCTGGGCGGGGGACAACGCCGCATCGACAGCCAGCATAAGAAAGGCAAGCTGATCGCGCGCGAACGCATCGACCTGCTGCTTGATTCCGGCTCTTTTGAAGAGTGGGACATGTTCGTGGAGCACCGCTGCCACGACTTCGGCATGGCCGACAGCAAGATCCCCGGCGACGGGGTGGTCACCGGTCACGGGACCGTCAACGGCCGGCTGGTCTTCGTTTTCAGCCAGGATTTCACCGTGCTGGGCGGATCGCTGTCGGAGACCCACGCCGCCAAGATCTGCAAGATCATGGATCAGGCGCTGAAGGTCGGCGCCCCGGTGATCGGGCTCAATGATTCCGGCGGGGCGCGCATTCAAGAAGGTGTGGCCAGCCTGGCCGGCTATGCCGAGGTCTTCCAGCGCAATGTTCTGTCGTCGGGCGTCATCCCGCAGATTTCGCTGATCATGGGCCCCTGCGCCGGTGGCGCGGTCTATTCGCCGGCGATGACCGACTTCATCTTCATGGTCGAAGACAGCGCCTATATGTTCGTCACTGGTCCCGAGGTGGTCAAGACGGTGACCCACGAGCAGGTGACGGCCGAGGAACTGGGCGGCGCCATCAGCCATACCACCAAATCCGGCGTGGCCGACCTGTCGTTCGAGAACGACGTGGAGGCCCTGCTGCAGCTTCGCCGCTTCATCGATTTCCTGCCGTCGTCGAACCGCGAGAAGCCGCCGGTCCGCCCCACCGACGATCCGTGGGACCGCTATGATTTCTCGCTCGACACCCTGATCCCCGACAATCCCAACAAGCCCTACGACATGAAGGAGCTGATCACCAAGGTCGTCGACGAAGGCGACTTCTTCGAGATCGCTCCCAAATACGCCGGCAATATCATTACCGGCTTTGGCCGGCTTGAGGGCTCGACCGTCGGCTTCGTCGCCAATCAGCCGATGGTGCTGGCCGGCTGCCTGGATATCGCCAGCGCCTGCAAGGCAGCGCGCTTCGTGCGCTTCTGCGACGCCTTCAACATTCCCATCGTCACCTTCGTCGACGTTCCGGGCTTCCTGCCCGGCACCAGCCAGGAATACGGCGGCATCATCAAGCATGGCGCCAAGCTGCTTTACGCCTTCGCCGAGGCGACCGTGCCCAAGGTCACGCTGATCACCCGCAAGGCCTATGGCGGCGCCTATGACGTGATGAGCTCCAAGCACCTGCGCGGCGATATCAACTATGCTTGGCCGACCGCCGAAATCGCCGTGATGGGCCCCAAGGGCGCCGTCGAGATCATCTTCCGTCAAGACATGGATGATCCCGCCAAGATCGCCGATCGCACCGAGGAATACCGCGAACTCTTCGCCAATCCCTTCGTCGCCGGCTCGCGGGGGTTCATTGACGAGGTCATCATGCCCCATGGCACGCGCAAGCGGATCAGCCGGGCGCTGGCCATGCTGCGCAACAAAACGCTGGAGAATCCCTGGCGCAAGCACGGCAACATCCCGCTCTGACGGGATGGCCGCCGGGAGTCCTCCACCAACGACCGCAGACATCGGGGCATGAGATGTTCGATAAGATCCTGATCGCAAACCGCGGCGAAATCGCCTGCCGCGTTATCAAGACCGCCCGCAAGATGGGCATCAAGACGGTGTCGGTTTACAGCGACGCCGACCGCAACGCCGTCCATACCGACATGGCCGATGAAAAGGTCCATATCGGCGGCTCGGCCTCGGCCCAGTCCTATCTGGTCATCGAGCGCATCGTCGAAGCCTGCAAGCGCACCGGCGCCCAGGCTGTCCATCCCGGCTATGGTTTCCTGTCGGAAAACAAGGCCTTCCAGATCGCCCTGGCCAAGGAGGGCATTGCCTTCATTGGTCCCGATGCCCTGGCCATCCAGGCGATGGGCGACAAGATCGAATCGAAGAAGCTGGCGGCCAAGGCCGGGGTCAGCACGGTTCCGGGCTATATGGGCGTGATCAAGGACGCCGAGGAGGCGGCCCGCATCGCCTCCGAGATCGGCTTCCCGGTGATGATCAAGGCCTCGGCCGGCGGCGGCGGCAAGGGCATGCGCGTCGCATGGTCGGTCGAAGAGGCCCGCGAGGGCTTCGTCTCGGCCACCAACGAAGCCAAATCGAGCTTCGGCGACGACCGGGTGTTCATCGAGAAGTTCATCGAGCAGCCGCGCCACATCGAAATCCAGATCCTGGCCGACGGCGAGACCTATCTTTACGTCAACGAGCGCGAATGCTCGATCCAGCGCCGCAATCAGAAAGTGGTCGAAGAGGCGCCCTCGCCCTTCCTCACCCCCGAGGTCCGCAAGGCCATGGGCGAGCAGGCGGTGGCCCTGGCCAAGGTGGTCGATTACAAAAGCGCCGGCACCATCGAATTCATCGTCGACGCCGCGCGCAATTTCTACTTCCTGGAAATGAACACCCGCCTTCAGGTCGAGCATCCGGTGACCGAAATGATCACCGGCCTGGATCTGGTCGAATGGATGATCCGCATCGCGGCGGGCGAAAAGCTGACGCTGCGCCAGGAGGACATCGGCATCGACGGCTGGGCGATGGAATGCCGGATCTATGCCGAGGATCCCTATCGCAACTTCCTGCCCTCGATCGGTCGTCTGGTGCAATACGCGCCGCCCGAGGAGATCGAGGGTCAGGTGCGCGTTGATACCGGCGTCGAGAACGGCGGCGAGATCAGCATGTATTACGATCCGATGATCGCCAAGCTGGTCACCCATGGCGCCGACCGCGCCGAGGCCATCCACCGCATGCGCAACGCCCTTGACGCCTTCCTCATCCGCGGCGTCGCCCATAACATCCCCTTCCTCGCCTCGCTGTTGTCGCGCGAGCGCTTCGTCGAGGGGCGGCTGACCACCAATTTCATCGCCGAGGAATACGCCAACGGCTTCAACGCCTCGGATCTGCCGCCCGAGGATCCGTCGATCCTGATCGCCGTGGCCGCCACCGTCCACCAGAAGGGATCGGACCGCAACGCCAATATCACCGGCCAGATCAGGGGCCACGAAAAGAAGCTCAAGCACGATTGGGTGGTGCGGCTGAACGGCACCAACCATCTGGTCAATGTCCGCTCGATCGACGGCGGCCACGAGGTGGTGCTCGAGCATGGTCCGGTCAATGTGTATCACGACTGGAAATTCGGCCATTCGCTGTTCCGCTGCGCCATCGACGGCCGCGAGGTCTGCGTGCAGATCGAGCGCGAGGGCGTGGGCTATCGCCTGCACCACGCCGGCACCCAGGCCTCGGCCCTGGTGCTGACCCCGGAAACCGCCCATTACGCCTCGCTGATGCTCAAAAAAGAGCCGCCCGATATGTCGCTTTACCTGCTGTCGCCGATGCCCGGCCTGCTGGTATCGCTGGCGGTCGAAGAGGGCCACGAGGTCAAGGCCGGCGAGACCCTGGCGGTGATCGAGGCCATGAAGATGGAGAACATCCTCAAGGCCCAGCATGACGGCGTGATCGCCAAGGTTCATTCCAAGCCCGGCGACAGCCTGTCGGTCGATCAGAAGATCCTGGAATTCGCGCCTTAAGCCGTTTTCCGCCCCAAGCGGAGAGGGGTTGACCACCCTTTTGAAAGGGCGCCTTGACGGAAAGGCGCCTTTTCTTTTTTTGGGCTTGTCAAAGACGGCGGCGGAGGCGAGCCTGGGAATGGTTCCGGTGGTTTCGCCGGCCCGCCTGCAACCCGCCTGCCATCGCCTTTTCCCCCGGTCCGGTCCCGCGCCCTTACACCATTCTTTCCCTTGCGGACCGCCCGACCCCGCTGGCAGGCTTTCCATCCTTCCCAGAGGAACGCCGTCTCTCCGCTCAGGGGCGGTCAAACAAGAACGGGTCGAACATGGCGATTTCCAAGACGCTCGTCGACGAGCTGGAGAAGCGGCGCGCCATCGCGCTGGAAGGGGGCGGCGCCGACAAGGCCGCCGCGCGTCACGCCAAGGGCCGCCTGACGGCCCGCGAACGCCTGATGGCGCTTTATTCGCCGGGAACCTTCCAGGAATTCGGCCTCCACGCCCTTCATAACACCCGTCACTTCGGCATGGAAAACAAGCCGATCCCCGCCGACGGCGTGATCGTGGGCACCGGCTTCGTCGATGGCCGGCCGGTCGCCGGCTTCAGCCAGGATTTCACCGTCGCCGGCGGTTCGCTGGGCGAGATCCACGCCCGCAAGATCTGCCATACCCTTGATCACGCGGTGAAGGCCGGCATTCCGGTGGTCGGCTTCCAGGATTCGGGAGGGGCGCGCATTCAAGAAGGCGTGGGCGCGCTGTCGGCCTATGGTCAGGTCTTCTACCGCAATGTCCAGCTTTCGGGCGTGGTGCCGCAGATCGCCGTCATCGCCGGGCCCTGCGCCGGCGGCGCGGCCTATTCGCCGGCCCTGATGGATTTCGTCATCATGACCCGCGAGAACGCCCAGATGTTCATCTGCGGTCCCGAGGTCATCCGCGCCGTCACCGGCCAGAGCACCACGGTCGACGAGATCGGCAGCGCCCAGGTTCACGCCTCGGTCTCGGGCAATATCCATTTCATCGCCGAATCCGACGATCACGCCGTGGCCATCGCCCACCGCCTGTTGTCGTTCCTGCCGTCGAACAACATGTCCGACCCGCCCCATACCATCGAGCCCGATCTGTCGATCGATGACGATCCGGGCTTCGACGACCTGCTGCCCGCCGATTCCAAGACCCCCTTCGATGTCCGCGAGGTGATCTTGCGGCTGTCCGACGGCGGCGATTTCATGGAGGTGATGGCGGACTTCGCCGCCAATATCGTCATCGGCTTTGGCCGCATCGGCGGCGTGGTGGTCGGCTATGTCGCCAACCAGCCCCTGGTCAAGGCCGGCACGCTTGATATCGACGCCAGCGACAAGGCCGCCCGCTTCGTGCGGTTCTGCAACATCTTCAACATCCCCCTGGTCACCCTGGTCGATGTTCCGGGCTTCCTGCCCGGGGTGATGGAGGAACGCCGCGGCATCATCCGCCATGGCGCCAAGATGCTGTTCGCCTATGCCTCGGCCACCGTGCCCAAGATCACGGTCATTCTGCGCAAGGCCTATGGCGGCGCCTATCTCGCCATGTGCAGCCAGGACATGGGGGCCGACCGGGTGCTCGCCTGGCCCAGCGCCGAAATCGCCGTGATGGGCGCCGAGGGCGCGGTCAGCATCCTTTACAACAAGGAACTGGCCCAGGCCGAGGATCGGCAGGCGCGGGCCCGGGAACTGGCCGATGACTACCGCGCCGAATTCGCCTCGCCCTATCTGTCGGCGGGCATGCTGTTCGTCAGCGACATCATCCAGCCGCGCCAGACCCGCAGTGCCGTGGCCCTGACCCTGCGCGGCCTGCTGTCCAAGCGCGAGACCCGGCCACCGAAGAAGCACGGCAATATTCCCTTGTAAGGAGATCGGCCCATGATCGAGATCCTGACCGTTACCGTGGTCATCGCCATCGTCACCGTGGTTCCGCTGGTCGTCTTGTGGATGGTCAGCGGCTGGTCGGAGCGCGCCTTCGCCCCCGCCGCCGCCCCGCCGCCCACCGCCGCGCCGCAAGCCCGGCCAGAGGCGGCGATGGCGGCGCCCAATAGCGCGGTGGCGGGCATTCCCGCCGCCCATCTGGCGGTTATCGGCGCGGCGGTGGCCGCGCTGATGGACCGTCCCTATCGTATTTCCCGCGTCATCGCTCCGGCCCATAAGATCGCCGACTGGCCGCAGGAAGGACGCATCGAAACCTTCAGTGCCCACCGTATCCGCACCAACTGGGGGCCGACACGCCCGACCCTGGGCGGTCAGACACCAGATATTCTGAGAGGACGGACATGATGAAACGCCTGCGGATCACCGTGGAAGGCACCGCCTACGACGTGACGGTGGAAGAGCTCGACGCCCCCGAAGGGGCGACCGCCCCCCTCGCGGCCGCGCCGAGCGCGAGCGCCCGTCCGCCCGCCCCGGCGACGCCCCGCCCGGCCGCCCCGCCCCCCGCACCCGCCGCCCCGGCGCTGCCCGTCGGCGAAGGCGCGGTGGTCAGCCCACTGGCCGGCACGGTGGTGAAGCTCGCCGTCGCCAACGGCCAAAGCGTCGCCATCGGCGATGTGCTGGTGGTTCTCGAGGCGATGAAGATGAACACCCCGATCGCCGCCACCCGGGCCGGTCAGGTCACCGCCATCGCCGTCGCCGTCGGCACCACGGTGTCCGAAGGTCAGGTTCTGCTGACTTTGGGGTAAAACAAACCGCGACCATCCCAAGCGGGGGCCCCCGCCGTTCTCCGGGCCCCCGTCCGCAGTGTTTTTTGGTGTGATGAGATGACGATTGAAACCTGGGGGCTGTTTTGCGCGGCCGTCTTCGTGCTGGCGGGAACGCCCGGGCCCAATATGCTCCATGTGCTGACGCGCAGCGTTAAATTTGGCGCGCGGCGCAGCATCCCGGCGATGCTCGGCTGCCTGAGCGCGCTGATGACCATTCTTCTGGCCTCGGCCACCGGCTTAAGCGCCGTGCTGATCGCCGCCCCCGGGCTTTTCGAAGCCCTGCGCTACGTCGGCGTCGCCTATCTGGTTTATCTGGGCGTGAAGGCGTGGCGCGGCGAGGAGGCGGCCGTTGACCCGGCGCTCCCGGCTTTGCCGGTATCGATTTCGGCCTGGGCCTTGTTTCGCGGCGGCTTCCTGATCGGCATCAGCAATCCCAAGGCGATCTTGTTCGCCGCCGCCTTCCTGCCGCAATTCGTTAGCCAGAGCGCCCCGCAGATCCCGCAATTCGCCGTGCTGATCGTGACCTTCGCCGCCGTCGAGCTGTTCTGGTATGCCATTTACGGCATGGGTGGCCAGAAATTGGCGGGCTATCTGATCCGCCCGGCCTTGAAGCGCGCCTTCAATCGCCTGACCGGCGGCATTTTCATGGGCTTTGGCGTCGCCCTGCTCCGCGTGCGGTTCTAGAGAACCGGCCCAAAGAGCTCGCCTTTCGCTCGCGCTTTCCTTACCTTGAGAAATGATCCCGAGCTGACAGGAGCTTTTTCAGACATGGATTTCCCCCTCGCTGCTTTCGCCCGTCCCGCACTGCAACGAGAAGTCTCGCCCCATGTCCGCATCCATTGCTCTTGCCAATCTTGGCTGGTCCACGCCTGACGGCACCGCGCTTTTCACCAATCTGACTCTTACCTTCGGACCGGAGCGGATCGGCCTTGTCGGGCGCAACGGCACCGGCAAAACGACCTTGCTGCGGTTGATCCAGGGGGCGTTGGCGCCACAGGCCGGCACGATTCAGGTGACGGGAACCCTGGGCTGGCTGCGTCAGGATGTGTCGTCCACCCCCAAGGATACCCTTGCCGATCTGTTCGACGCGGCGCCCGCGCTTGCCCTGCTCGACCGCGCCGAAATCGGACAGGCCACCGCCACGGAACTGGCCGAGGCGGATTGGACGCTTCCCGCCCGGATCGAAAGCGCCCTGTCGCGCTTTGGCATCGAGGCTGATCTCCAAACCCCGCTTTGCGCCCTCTCCGGCGGACAGCGTACCCGCGCCGGGCTCGCCGCCCTGATCTTCTCCGCGCCCGATTTCCTGCTGCTTGATGAACCGACGAATACTCTCGATCGCAGCGGCCGGCGGGCCGTGATCGACCTTATCAAGGGCTGGCGGGGAGGGGCGATCGTCGTCAGCCATGACCGCGAGGTGCTGGAAGAAATCGATGGCATTGTGGACCTCACCACCCTGGGGGCCACTTTCTACGCCGGGAATTACAGCCGCTATCGGCTGCGCAGGGCCGAAGAGCTTCAGACGGCCGCCGAGGATGTGGCCCATGCGGCGAAACGTCAGGCCGAAAGTGACCGGCGCGCGCAACAGGCCGCCGAGCGCAAGGCCCGCCGAGACAGCGCCGGGCGCAAAACCCGGGCCCGCAACGATCAGCCGAAAATCCTGCTTGATCGGGCAAAAGAGCGGGCCGAGACCTCGGGCGGCGCCAATGCCCGCCTGCGCGAAGCCCGGCGCAAGGAGGCGCAGGCCGACCTTGCCGCCGCACGGGCGCGGATCGAGGTATTGCAACCGATCCGCATGGATATTCCCTCGACGCATCTCCCGGCCGATAAGCTGGTGGCGAGACTTGAAGGCGTAACCGGCGGATATGATGCGGACCGGCCAGTGATCGGCAACCTGTCCTTAACCCTCACCGGCCCCGAGCGGATCGCCTTCACCGGCCCCAATGGCTGTGGCAAGACAACCCTTCTTTGGCTGATCACCGGTAAACTGCGCGCGCAGCGGGGCAGGATCGACCTTTATGTTCCCCATGCCCTTTTGGATCAGCAGGTCGGATTGCTCGATCCCGGCCTTTCCATTCGCAATAATTTTCTGCGCCTGAACCCTCAAGCTGACGAGAACCAGTGTCGCGCCGCCTTGGCCCGCTTCCAGTTTCGCGCCGGGGACGCCCTGCAAACGGTGGGCACGCTCAGCGGCGGCCAAAAACTGCGCGCGGGCCTTGCCTGCACCTTGGGTCGGGCGCAACCACCGGGACTTCTTATGCTGGATGAGCCGACCAACCATCTTGATCTGGAGGGGATCGAGGCCCTGGAAGCGGCGCTCTCCGCCTATGACGGGGCCCTGCTGGTGGTCAGTCACGACGAGGCCTTTCTGGAACGGCTGTCTTTGGATCGAAGGGTCGACCTTCGATCCAAAGAAGAGAGCAGAGCGCGACGATGATTTGCTCCCCTCTCAAACGTTTAGAGCGGGGATGGGGCGGAAAGCCGGTGTCGCCTTTTCCGCGCTATCGCCGCGCCGACCGCCCCCTACCAGGCTGTGGTCAGGGCGAGGGCGAGATCGGCGACCTCGTCTTCGGTGAAGACCGCCAGCCCTTCGCGGCGCAGCAGGGCGGCGGTGACGCCGCGGCCCTCGTGCAAGGTGCCGGCGAACGATCCGTCATAGATCAGCCGCACCCCGCAAGACGGGCTGCGGTTGCTGAGCAAGGCGAAGCGGCAGCCCTGCTCGCGGGCCAGATCGGCGGCGCGGCGGGCGCCCAGCAGGTATTGATCGGTGATGTCGATGCCCCGGTTGTCACAAACCCGGCCGAAGCCATCAAGCACATCCTCGCCGGTTCGCGCTTCGGCGATCTCGGCCGGTGGCCGCGGGGTCGAAAAGCCGGCCAGGATTTCCGGGCAAAGCGGCACCAGCCGCCCTTCGGCCCGCCATGTTTCCAGCAGTGGGTGAAGGACCGGCTTGGCGGTCGCGTTATAACGGATGGGCTCGCCCAGCAGACAACCGCTGACGAGGATACGGGGGGTTACCGGTAGCGGAGCCAAGAACCGATCTCCGTCAGCCGACGAACCGCCGCAGGGCCAGCACCGCGTTCAGGCCACCGAAGGCGAAGCTGTTGGAAATCCCCGCGTCAACCGTGACCTGACGAGCCACATTGGGCACGTAGTCCAGATCGCATTCGGGATCGGGCTCGGTGAAATTCAGCGTCGGAGCGATCAGGCCATCGCGCAACGCCAGAATCGTCGCCACCAGTTCCACCGCGCCAGACGCCCCCAGCGAATGACCGTGGAACGATTTCGTCGCCGAAATCATCAGCTTGTGGGCATGGTCGCCGAAAACCTCGTGCAGGCATTTGGTTTCGGTCGCGTCATTGGCCACCGTTCCGGTTCCATGGGCGTTCACATAGGCGATGTCTTCCGGGGCCAAGCCGCCATCGGCCAAAGCCATGCGAACGGCGCGGCTCGCCCCGTCGACCGAGGGGCTGAGCAGATCGCCGGCATCGGCGGTCATGCCAAATCCAGCCATTTCGGCATGGATGGTCGCCCCGCGCTTCTGGGCGCTTTCCAGGGTTTCCAGCACGAAAACCGCCGCGCCTTCGGCCAGGACCATGCCGCTGCGATCCTTGCAGAAGGGCCGGCAGGTATCCTTGGCGACGACGCGCAGGGCTTCCCAGGCCTTGATATGGCCCATGGTGATCAGGGCGTCGGCGCCGCCGACCACGGCGACATCGGCCATGCCCGACCGCACCATGTGAAAGCCGAGGCCGATGGAATGGGTGGCGGTGGCGCAGGCGCTCGATACCGAGAAAGCCGGGCCCTTCAGCCCGAATTCCATAGTCACCTGACTGGTCGCCGAATTGTTCATGTATTTGGGCACGGTAAAGGGCGGCACCCGGTGCTTGCCCTCTTCATAGAGGCGGCGGTAGCCCTCTTCGAGGGTGATCAGACCGCTGCCACCGCTGCCAATGATGCAGGCGCAGCGCGGCGCCAGATCCTCGTCGATGGTCAACGCGCTATCGGCCATCGCCTCGCGGGCGGCGACCAGGGCGAGCTGGGCGAAGCGATCGAGCATCGCCAGCTTGTCAGAGGTGAAATGGGCCTTGGGATCGAAGCCCTTCACTTCGGCGGCGATCTTGACGGTCAGCCGGTCGGTGGAGATGGCTTCGATCGGACCGATCCCACTCCGCCCCTGGCGCAGGGCCTCGGCGAATTCCCCAACATTGGCTCCGATCGCCGAAACCGCCCCCATGCCCGTAACCACGACGCGCCGCATGCTCATACCCGCCTTGCCCATGTTTCCAAGTAAAAGCCTTCCCCGACACCCCAAGCCCGAACCCGTCGCCGGGTCGAAACTCAAGCGGGCCCGATCCGGCGGATGCCGGAGGGCCGAAGGCTGCTTTCATGCCGTAAGAAAGGGTGTCAGCCCCGCTCCTCGACCAGTTTTTCGACGGCCCCGACAATATCCCCCAGGGCCTTGAAATCCTGGTCCTGCGTATTGGCGTTGTAGGGGACTTCGATATCGAACTCCTCCTCCACCGCGAAAACGATCTCGACGAAATCAAGCGAAGAGATTTCCAGTTCGCTTAACGACGCCTCGCGCGTTAATTTGGCGCGATCGATGTTGGTCTTTTCGACGATGATATCGTAGATCTTGCTTTCGACGTCGCTCATTGATGATCGAACCAATTGGTTGTTGATACAAAGATTTCAGGACGGGACAGTAAGGGATCTTATCCGCTTTTTCAGCTCTGAAACATCCTTGAACAGATGTTTAAGACGGCGCGAGAAAAGATAGTGTTCCGTCGCCTGGTCTTTTGGCAGGGCGGGATACCCCATCCAGACGGAGCGCGGCGGGATATTGCTGCCAACCCCCGATCCGGCGCCAACCACGGCGTTGTCGCCAATGGTGATGTGGTCGGCGACGCCAACCCGGCCGGCCAGAACCACGCCATCGCCGATCACCGCGCTGCCGGCGATGCCGACCTGGGCGCAGAGCATGCACAGGCGACCAACCCGCACGTTATGGCCGATCATCACCATATCGTCGATCTTGGTGCCGTCGCCGATCCGGGTATCATCCAGGGTGCCGCGATCGATACAGGTATTGGCGCCGATTTCCACGTCATCGCCCAGCACCACCGCGCCCAGCGAGGCGATGCGCGCCAACCGGCTGTTGATGGCGTCAACCCGGCCGGTGGCCTTGGCGCTTTCCACCGATCCCGGTTCGGGGGTGACGAAGCTGAAGCCATCGGCGCCGATCACGGCGTTGGCGTGAAGGATGACGCGATCACCCACGCGCACGCGCTCGCCGATGCGCACCCCGGGATGGAGCAGGCAGTCGGCCCCGACCACCGCCCCGGCGCCGATGCTGACGCCGCTATGCACCCGGCTTCCCGCCCCGACGCGGGCACCGAAGCCGACATGGACGAAGGGGCCAAGCGCCGCGCCCTCGCCAATCTCGGCGCCCTCTTCGACCACGGCGCTGGGATGGATGCCCGGGGCCAGACGGGCGGGCTGTTCGAAACGCCCGGTGATGACATGCATGGCAAAGCGCGGACGCCCCACCTCGATCCAGCCATCGACCGAGCCGGCGGGCGGAACGGCGCCGCCGGCCACCAGGGCGGCGCGGGCGGCCGAGCCCTCCAGGGCGGCCAACAAGGCCGGCTCCATGGCGACGGCCAGATCGGTCACGCCCTCGCCGGCTTCGGCCCGGGCCGGATGGACGGGACGGCGGATAATCAAATCACCCTGGCCATGCAGCGTGCCGCCAAGGGCCTCGGCCACCTGCGTCAGGGTCATCGGAAGGGGCTGTGTCATTTGAATAGATGAACTCCTGCAGACGGCTTCCCTCCACAGGACGGGGCAAACCGCGGGCATCGCGGTCTCTCGGAAAGCCGGTCGCGCGGTCGGCGACGCCAGGAAGGAACGGCCCGCCTAAGCCGGAGAACCGTCCCCATCCCGCGCGGCGACCATACCGGCTCGGTCCGGGCAAGGCAATACGCCGACGGACGCACGGCCTACACGAGGGGGCCCCCCCATCGGGGCGGGAACCGGGAAGGGCGATCCCGCCCCGATGGCGTCGGCGTTTCAGCCGGTCCGCCGGTCCGCTCGCGGAGGGCGGGCGTCGTCGATCACCAGAACCCCCGTGTTATCGGTCAGATCGAAGGCCGCGCCCGGATCGCTTGCGGCGTCACCACCGGCCCTCTCCAGGTCGCTCTCGTCCTGCCCGATCCACGCGCCGTCCAGGTCGCGATGCGCCCGATCCCCGGGCCGATCCCCGATAAGAAGGAAAAGATCGGGAGCCGGGCCCTCCGACAGCAGATCATCCCCGGCCGCAAGGTCGTCCGCCGCGTCCCGGATCGGGGGAAGGCCGCCGACCATCAGGCCGTCGGTGCCATCACCCGAGACGAAAGCGCCGTCAGCGTTATCGGCGCCCTCGCCATGCGAGGCCAGATAGCTGGCGAAATCGATATCCTGAGCCTCGGCCGACAGGGCCGCGCCGCCGGCGGAGACCGCCGAGTCGCCGGGATCACTTTTGGCCGTGAACAGGTCGCCTTGCGGGGGAATGTGGGTATCCTCGGCCATGGATCTATCCTTGAAAAACTGCCCCGCCGAGGGTCTTGGACAAGGCCGATCCCGGCTCGGCGGGCGGCGCGAAACGCCGCTTGGCCCCTTGGCTTAATAGACCTGATTGAGCGCCCCCACTATTGAGACGAAAGCCCAGGTTTGGGCCGTTCCCCCCAGCGCCCGGAAAAATGGTTGCGGAGCTGGAGGTTAGCGCGGAGGGCGCCTTGGGAGTATAACCTTTGACCTAATTCGCCCCCCCCGTGGTGACGGTGGAACCCGCTCAGAGCGGAGGGGACGAAGAAAGCCGCCGTGTGTTTTTCCACCTGTCACTCGCATACCCGGACGTGAGGATCGATCAATGGCCTTCTCCCTTCGCTTCGCCCCACCCCTGGGCTTGGCTCTTGTCCTGGCCGCCTCGGCTGGTCTGGCTTGGGCCACCGGGGCCGATGTCATTCAAGCCCGACGGGAGGGCATGAAAACCATGAAATCGGACGTTCGCATCCTTTCGGAGATGATCGAGGGGCAAGGCGTCGTCGATCCCCAGACCGCCGCCCGCTCGGCCCGGTCGCTGGGCGAGGCCGCCCGGGCCATTCCCGGATTGTTTCCCGAAGGCTCGGCCCGCCCGCCCAGCACCGCCCGCCTCGCCGTTTGGGCCGATTGGGCCCAGTTCACCGATCTGGCCCGGCAGTTATCGGACGCGGCGGAGGATCTGGAGAGGGCGGCGGTGAACGGGTCTTTCGAGGACGCCAGCGACGCCTTCGTCCGGGTGACGCGCAGCTGCCGAAACTGCCATCGCGCCTTCAAGGAGGATTAATAAGGAAAGACCGGTCCCGCACCCTCCCCTTCCAAAAAATCGCCACATTTGCCCCTGATCTTCAACCTCAAGGCGCCCGGTTCCCTTCTTAAGCTGAAGACCGGACGCGGGAAAACCGTCCATGTGCCCCCGGGCGGCTTCTTCCCGGGACGCTTTCAGCGAAAGCGTCGGCGGCTGGCGCATTCCAACCCCTCCATCACCCCGGAGCGCCGGCCGCCTTTTTTCGCCCGCCTTTGCCGTCCTCCGCCCCTGGGGACGGCTCCCATGCAGAGGGGCCGACGCGTAAGCGGGATTGGCGGCGGAGCGTTTATCGGCTAAACGAACCCCCCATGATCGTCCCCCCCGACAGCGCTGGTTTTCCCGAGGCCCCGGCCATCTTCGCCGGCGAGGACTTGCTGTGCGTGCGCGGCGAGCGGGCGATCTTCGCCGGTTTGTCCTTTCGCCTCGCCCCCGGCGGCGCCCTGTTGCTGCTTGGCCCCAACGGCTCGGGCAAATCGTCGCTCTTGCGGCTTTTGGCCTTGCTGCTGCGTCCGGCCGCCGGCCGGCTGACCTGGGGGGGCCAAGCCGTGGCCGCCGACCCGGAAGCCCACGGCGGGCGCTGCCATTACGTCGGCCATCTGGATGCGATCAAGCCGGTTCTGGCCCTGCGCGAGAATGTCGCCTTCTGGGCCAAGCTGGCCGGAGCGGGCGAGACCCATGTCGATCGGGCGCTTAAGGCCTTCGCCTTGGCGCCTCTCGCCACCATCCCGGGGCGCATGTTGTCGGCCGGGCAGAAGCGCCGGGCCAACCTCGCCCGGCTGATCGCCGCGCCGGCGCCGCTGTGGCTGCTTGACGAGCCGACGACGGCGCTTGATCGCGCCTCAATCGGCGTTCTTGAGGATCTGATCGCCCGCCACCGGGCGGCGGGGGGTATGGTCGTGGTCTCGACCCACCAGGACATCACCCTGCCCGGGGCGACGGTGCTTGCCCTCGACCACTTCGCCCCCGACCCGTCGCGCGCCGCCGGTTTGTTCCTGGAGGACGAGGGATGAGCGGAGTCTTTTTGTCGGTTCTGACCCGCGAACTGCGTCTGGCCCTGCGCCAGGGCGGCGACAGCCTGATGGTGGTGGCCTTTTTCGTCGTCACCGTGGTGCTGTTTCCCTTTGGCGTCGGCCCCGAACCGGCGGTGCTTGAACGCATCAGCGCCGGGGTGCTGTGGGTCACCGCCCTGCTCGCCTCGATGCTGTCGCTCGACCGCCTGTTCCAGCAGGATTACGAGGATGGCAGCCTTGACCTGCTGGTGCGCTCCTCGGCGCCGTTGAGCGCCGTCGTCATCGCCAAGGTCGCCGCCCATTGGCTGACCTCGGCCCTGCCGCTGATCGCCGCGGCGCCCCTGCTCGCCGTCTTGCTGCAGATGCGCGGCGATGGCTTCGCCGTGCTGATGGCGGCGATGGCGCTCGGCACCCCCAGCCTCAGCCTGATCGGCGCCGTGGGGGCCGCCCTGGTGCTCGGCGCCCGGCGCGGCGGGGTTCTGGTGTCGTTGCTGATCCTGCCGCTGTCGGTGCCGATTCTGATCTTCGGCGTTTCGGCCGTCGACGCGGCGGTGATGGGATTATCCTATGCCGCCCAACTCAAGGTCCTGGCGGCGATTTTGCTTGTCACCCTGGCGCTTTGCCCCTTCGCCACGGCGCTCGCCTTGCGTCAGGCGGTGGAATGACGCTTTCTGGAAGACTTCCAGATAAAACCGCAGAGGCATGATCGAAATCAAGGACGCGCCCGCTGACCGAGCCCCATAAGGACAAAAGACCCAGCGGGGCGCGGGGTGGAAACCACCCCGGCCTTCGGCTAAGGTGACGCGCCTTCTCAAGGACAGACGGTCCAGATGCAAAAATTCGCCAATCCCACCCGCTTCCTGAAACTGAGCAAGGTTCTGGTGCCGTGGTGCGCCGGCCTGACGGCGGTGCTGTCGGTGGTCGGGCTGGTCTGGGGGCTGGCCTTCGCCCCGCCCGATTATCAGCAGGGCGAGACGGTGCGGATCATGTATGTTCACGTGCCCTCGGCCTGGATGGGCATGTTCGCCTATATGTTCATGGCCGCCGCCTCGGCGGTGGCGCTGATCTGGAAGCATCCGCTGGCCGATCTCGCCGCCCGCGCCGCCGCGCCGATCGGCGCTGCCTTCACCCTGATCTGTCTGGTGTCGGGATCGCTGTGGGGCAAGCCTATGTGGGGCGCCTGGTGGGTCTGGGATGCCCGGCTGACCTCGATGCTGGTGCTGTTCTTTCTGTATCTCGGCTATATGGCGCTGGCCAACGCCTTCGACGATGTGACGCGCGGCAATCGGGCGGCGGCCATCTTGTGCCTGATCGGCGCGGTGAACGTGCCGATCATCAAATTCTCGGTGGATTGGTGGAACACCCTGCACCAGCCGGCCAGCGTGGTGAAAATGGGCGGTCCGGCCATTGATCCCAGCATCTTGTGGCCGCTTTTGCTGATGGGCGTCGCCTTCCAGCTTTATTTCGCCACCGTTGTCCTGCTTCGTATGGAAAGCGGCATCGCCGCCGCCAAGGTGCGGGCACTGGGACTGCTGGAGGCCGGCGGCTGAGCCGCCCTTGGAAAGGGTTTTGAAGGTCATGGACATGGGGGGATACGGCGCCTACGTCTGGCCGGCGTTCGGACTGACCGCGCTGGTGCTGATCGGCTTGCTTGTCCAGACGCTGGCCGAACGCCGGCGCAACCGCGCCCGTTTGGAACAGCTGCGCGGCCTGCGACGCGATCGCCGCGACTGATCCCGCCCGCGATCGGGCTTCCGGGGCCACGCCGCCTCCCGCGCTTCAGCCGGGACGGGGCGGCGGGGAAGGACCGGGCACCGGCCGGGGACCAAGCGCCTTTTTTGGGAGAACACGGCGGTGACCCGCAAGAAACGTCGTCTTTATTTCGTTGTCCTCGGCATGCTGGCGCTGTTCGCCGCCGCCGGGCTGACCTTGACCGCCTTTCAGGATAATCTGGTCTTTTTCTACAGCCCGACCGATCTCCAGGAAAAAGGCGTGGACCAGGGCCGGCGTTTCCGTGTGGGTGGTCTGGTCGAGGAAGGCAGCGTGGTGCGCGACGGCGAAACCGTGCGCTTCATCGTCACCGACCTGATGAACACCGTGACCGTCCGCTATACCGGCATGCTGCCCGACCTGTTCCGCGAGGGTCAGGGCGTGGTCGCCGAAGGGGCGATGGATGGGGCGGGCACCTTCGTCGCCGCCAGCGTTCTGGCCAAGCACGATGAAAACTACATGCCGCCCGAAGTGGCCGAATCGCTGAAGGCCTCGGGCAAATGGCAGCACGGCCCGCCGACCGCCGCCGCCGCCCCGGCCCCCTGACGCCGCCCACGCCGACCGGAAAAGGGCACCCTCCCGCCCTCTCCGGCCCGCCGCCTTTTGGCCCCTTTGCCCGGAGCTATCGCCCATGATCGCCGAGCTTGGACATTTCTGCCTCGTGCTCGCCCTGTTCGTCGCCCTCGTCCAGGCGGTGGTGCCGATGGTTGGGGCGCAGCGCGGCAATCTGGCGTGGATGGACTTGGCGCGCAGCGGCTCGGTCGCCCTGTTCGGCCTGATCGTTCTGGCCTTCGCCGCCCTGACCTATTGCTATGTCGTCAGCGACTTCTCGGTGATGAACGTCTTCGAGAACAGCCATAGCGACAAGCCGATGCTCTATAAGGTCTCGGGCGTCTGGGGCAATCACGAGGGGTCGCTGCTGCTGTGGATCCTGATCCTGTCGGGCTTCAGTCTGGCGGTCAGTCTGGTCGGCGGCAATCTGCCCCCCGCCCTGCGGGCCCGCACCCTGTCGGTCCAGGCGATGATCACCTGCGGCTTTTTGCTGTTCATCTTGTTCACCTCCAATCCCTTCGCCCGGGTGCCCGGCCTCGAGGTTCCCTTGAATGGCCGCGGCCTTAACCCGCTGCTCCAGGATCCCGGCCTCGCCTTCCATCCGCCCATGCTCTATGCCGGCTATGTCGGCTTCTCGATGGCCTTCTCCTTCGCCATCGCCGCCCTGATCGAGGGCAAGGTCGATGCCGCCTGGGCCCGCTGGGTCCGCCCGTGGACGCTGGTGGCCTGGGTCTTCCTGACCTTCGGCATCGCCCTGGGCAGTTGGTGGGCCTATTACGAACTGGGCTGGGGCGGCTGGTGGTTCTGGGACCCGGTCGAGAACGCCAGCTTCATCCCCTGGCTATCGGGCACGGCGCTGCTGCATTCGGCCGTCGTCGTCGAGAAGCGCGACGCCTTGAAATCCTGGACGATCCTGCTGGCGATCGTCACCTTCTCGCTGTCGCTGCTTGGCACTTTCCTGGTGCGTTCGGGCGTCATCACCTCGGTTCACGCCTTTGCCACCGATCCCACGCGCGGCCTGTTCATTCTGGGGCTGCTGCTGGTCGCCATCGGCGGATCCTTCACCCTTTACGCCGTGCGCGCCCCGGCGCTGAAGGGCGGCGGGCTGTTCGCGCCGATTTCGCGCGAAGGCGGGCTGTTGATCAATAATCTGCTGATGAGCACGGCCTCGGCCACGGTGCTGCTCGGCACGCTGTATCCGCTGATCGCCGACGCCCTCGATTTGGGCAAGGTCACGGTGGGCGCGCCGTTCTTCAACCGGGTCTTCCTGCCGCTGATGGTGCCCTTGCTGGTGCTGATGGCGATCGGCCCGCTGCTGTCGTGGAAGCGCGCCGATCTGCGTGGGGCGCTCGGCCGGCTGAAGGGCGCGCTGATCGTCGCGGCGCTGGTTTTCGCCGGCACCTTCCTGGCGACCGGGGGCGGTCTGGCCCAGGTCGGCGCCGCCGCCGGCATGACCCTGGCCGCCTGGGTGCTGGTCGGCACCCTGGTCGAACTGGCCGATCGGATCCGCTTTTTGCGCATTCCCTTAGCCGATTCGCTGCGCCGCCTCGTCGGTCTGCCGCGATCGACCTGGGGCATGGTTCTGGCCCATGGCGGCATGGGGCTGGTGGTGATCGGCGTCGTTGGCAATACGGCCTGGAAGGCCGAAAGCATCCAGACCCTGCGCCCGGGCGAAAGCCGCGAGCTGGCCGGCCATACCTTCACCCTGCAAGGCGCCGCCCCGATCCAGGGCCCCAATTACGAGGCGCTGCGCGGCGATATCCTCCTGTCGCGCGAGGGCGAGACCCTGGCCCGCTTGGCTCCCGAGAAGCGGCTTTACACCACCCCGCCGATGCCGACCACCGAGGCCGGGATCCACAGCAACGGCCTGTCGGACTATTACGCGGTGATCGGCGATCCCACCGACAACGGCGGCTTCGTCACCCGCTTCTATTACGAGCCGGCGGTGCCTTTCTTGTGGTATGGCGCCTTGTTCATGGGCCTGGGCGGACTGGTCTCGCTGTCGGATCGCCGCCACCGGGTGGGGGCGCCAACGGCGCGCCGCGTCTCCCCGGCCAAGACCGCCAGCCCCCCCGCCCCCGCCCCGGCGGAATAAGGCCCCTTTTGCAAGGTCCGACGCGATGACCTCTCCCGATCCCCAAGCGTCTTCCCCCGCCCGTTCAGGCGGTCGCCGCTGGGTCTATTTCCTGCCGCTGGCGGTGCTGGCCGGATTGACCGGGCTGTTCCTGTTCGGTCTGGGCAATGATCCCAGACTTTTGCCCTCGCAGCTGATCAACCGGCCCTTGCCCGAATTCGCCCTCGAAGCGCCGCCGGGACGCGACCGGCCGCTGACCTCCGAGGTGCTCAAGGGCGACGTCAGTCTGGTCAATATCTTCGGCTCGTGGTGCGTGGCCTGCTTGCAAGAACACCCGGTTCTGCGCCAGATCGCCGCCGAGGGGGTGGTGCGCATCCATGGCATCGACTGGCGCGAGAAGAACCCGGCCGACGGCATGGCCTGGCTGCGCCGGCACGGCGATCCCTATGACGCCGTCGGCCAGGATCCTGACAGCAAGCTGGCGATCGATCTGGGGGTGACCGGGGCGCCCGAGACCTTCGTCGTCGATGCCCAGGGCGTCGTCCGCTACAAGCATGTCGGGCCGATCACCCAACAGGACTGGACCGAAAAGCTCAAACCCCTGATCGCCGATTTGAGGAAGGCCGCCCAATGATCCGTCGCCTGTTCGCCATCGCCGCCCTGGCTTGGCTTCTCGCCCCGGGAGCGGCCCTGGCCGTGCTGCCCGACGAACAGCTTGCCGACCCCGCCCTGGAAGGCCGGGCGCGGACGCTGAGCCAGGGGCTACGCTGCGTTGTCTGCCAAAGCGAGAACATCGACGAATCGAACGCCGAACTGGCCCGCGACATGCGCATCCGTCTGCGCGAATTGCTGGTGGCGGGCAAAAGCGATGACGAGGCGGTGGGCTATATGGTCGAGCGGTATGGCGATTACGTGCTGATGAAGCCGCCCTTCAAGGCGACCACCCTGGCGCTGTGGCTGGGCCCTTTCGCCCTGCTGCTGGTCGGCGCCCTGGGGATCGGCCTTTATTACCGCCGTCGCGGACCGATAGGCGCCGAAAGCGCCCCCGCCGCCCTGTCGGCCGCCGAGCGCCAGAGGCTTGATCACCTGCTGGCCGACGACGAACCGCCCACCCCGCCCGGCGACCGGGAGGCCGGCCGATGATGTTCTGGATCCTGGCCATCGCCCTGGCCGTCGCCACCTGCCTGCTGCTCGCCCGCCCGCTGTTGCGCCGCGACGGCGCCCCGCCGCCCCGGGCGCGGGGGGAGTACGATCTCGCCGTCTACCGCGATCAGCTTGGCGAGCTTGAGCGCGATGTCGATCGCGGCCTGCTTGGCGCCGATCAGGCCGAGGCCGCCCGCGTCGAGGTCGAGCGCCGCATGCTGGCCGCCGCGCCGCCGCCGCCCGCCGCGTCCGATACGCCGCAGGCGCCGCCCCCGTCCGCCGGTGGGGACGGCCGCAAGGCCGTGCTTAGCCTGATCGCCCTGGTTCCGCTGGCGGCTTTGGCGCTTTATCTTGTCGTCGGCAGCCCCGGCCGACCCGATGTTCCCCATAACGAGCGCTTGGCCCAACTCCACGAGGAGCAGCGCGACCAAACCGCCCAGAGCGCCGATCAGATCGCCCGCCTGCGCGCCGCCCTGGCCTCTGACCCCGATAATCTGGAGGCCAAGCTGCTGCTGGGCAGCGCGCTGGCCCAAAGCGGCGCCCTGGCCGAAGCCGCGCCGCTGCTGGCCGAGGCCGCCCGCGCCGCGCCCGACTCGCTGGCCGTGCAAAGCGCCTATGCCCAGTTCCTGGTGATGGCCCGCAACGGCCAGATCGCCGATGACGCCCATGGGGTGCTGGTCCATATCCTGGGGATCGACCCCGGCGACGCCCGCGCCCGCTTCTTCCTGGGGCTCGAACGGCTGCAGATGGAAGACCCCCAGGGCGCCCTGGCGATCTGGCGCGATCTTCAGGCCGACAGCCCGGCCGATGCGCCGTGGATGGCGATGATCGCCGAGAACATCGCCCAGGTCGCCACCGAGGCCGGGATCGAGCCGCAAAGCATTCCCCCCCGCCATCCCTTGGCCCTGCTCAACGACGACAAGCAGGCCACCGAAGGCCGGACCGGCGCCCCGCCCAAGCCCGCACCCGCCAAGCCCAACCCCGCCGCCGCCGCCACCGCCGGGACCGTCCCCGCCGCCGAACGCGAGCGCATCGAGGTGATGGTCGATGGTCTGGCCAGCCGCTTGGCCGACCAGCCCGACGACGCCGATGGCTGGATGATGCTTGGGCGCAGCCGGATCGTCCTCGGTCAGCCCGACGCCGCCGCCGAGGCCTATGGCCGCGCCGTTGCCCTGCGCCCCGATGATCTTGACGCCAAGCGCCTTCAGGCCCGCGCCCTGCTGGCCGGCGCCCAGACCAAAGCGCCCTCGCCGGCCAAACCGGCGCCGCCGCCGCCGGCGGTCTTCACCCTGATGGCCGATATCCTGGCCGGCGCCCCCGAGGACCGCGAAGCCCTGTTCTTCGTGGGCCTGGAAGCGGCCGAAAAAGGCGACTCGGAACGCGCCCGCAGCCTATGGACTCGGCTGATCGCCGCCCTCGACCCCCAATCGGATCTGGCCCTCGAACTGCGCAAACGCCTGGACGCCCTGCCCCCCGCCTAAAGAGAGGGGGGCTCGTTCCCCCCGTTTGTCAGGGCCGAAGCGCGGGCCAGAGGCAGCGGGCTGGCATCAAGGCGTTGGATTTGCAGATCGCGCTTCCTTGAGAAGCCACTTTGCAAAAACCTGTAGCGGACCGTCACTCAATCCGATCGGCTCGGGCAGGATGAGGCAGAAGGTCTTGGAGATCGACTGACCATCAGGCCAAGGCGCGATCAATCGGCCTTCCGCCAACTCGGTTTCGATATAGAGGCGCGGCACCAGGGCGACGCCAAGTCCCGCGAGCGCGGCCTCGATCAGCATAATGTGAAGATCATAACGGGGACCGATCGCAGGATTGGTCAGAACGAGTCCGGTTTCCTGGGCGTAGCGTTGCCAAGCATCCGGGTTCTGACGTCGATGAAGGCGCGGCAATTCATCCAAGGATACCGCTCCTTCCCCTCCCCCGAGAAGCGCCGGATGGCAAACCGGAACCAAGGTCTCATGCAACAGACGGTGCGTTCCCATTCCCGTCCAAGCAGGATGCTCGAAATGGATCGCGGCATCGAAACCGCTTCCGGCAAGCACAAAGGGCTCCATCCGTTCGGCAAGATGCACGATGATGTTCGGGTGCTCTTGCCTGAACCGTGCCAAGCGGGGAATGAGCCAGCGGGCGGCGAAGGTCGGGATGGTGGCGATGTCGAGGCTCGCGCCATCGCTGGGTTGCCCCATCAGATAGCGACTATCACGCTCCAGTCGGTCGAGTGACTCGCGCACCTGAGCCGCATAACGCTCGCCATTTGGCAAAAGCCGGACACGATTACCAACCCGCGCGAACAGCGTGACGCCGAGGAAAGCTTCCAGCCGGCCTATCTGGCGGCTGATCGCCCCTTCGGTCAGGCCCAGTTCGTCAGCCGCGCGAGCAAAGCTCCCATGACGCGCCGACGCCTCGAAGGCCATGAGTGCAGAATTGCTGGGAATCTTGCGGCGCATGAGGGTTCCTGACGGGATGGCTCGGCATTCGATCCGCCACCACCTTGATATTAGATCACTGAAGCGCGATCCGTTGTCGATATATGGGCGAATATCGGCCGTTTATCATGAGAAAATATCAACGATAGACAAGGCCCGAAGCTCCGCGCTTTCGGTCGAAGGGGGTGTAATGATCTATACGGTGGAATGCGGTTTTGCCGATCCGGACAGCGAGGCGGACTGGAACGACTTTTACAGCCTGGAGAAACTGCCCGCCCTCATTTCGGTAAGCGGTTTCCATACCTCACAGCGTTTCAAGGCGTTGAGCGGTGGCTGCCCCGTTTATCTCGCCCTTCATTCGATTGATGGCCTCGATATTCTGACGGGCGATGAATACCGCCAGAAGGGCGGCGGCAATTTCGCACGCTGGCAGCGGCACATCACCGACTGGCATCGGAACCTCTATGGCGGCCTCGACCGCGCGCCGGCCCTTGGTGAGGGCGACTATCTGGTCTTAAGCGCCACAGGCCCCGAACCTCTGATCCGGCTGGGCCTCACCCCACAAGCGATGCAGGCGGTCGCTATGGAGAAGGTCCCGGAATATCGCTGGCTCGCCAAAGGAGAGCGCGGCAAGACGCCTGACATCGGGCCTCTCCCGGAAGGGGTCCATGTCTATGCGCCGATGACGGCGCAATTAACGCGTGACAATAACGACGCCTTCGAGAAGGCACGGTAGACTCCAATGCCGAATATCACGATCCACATCCCGGCGGACAAGATGCCGCCGGACGAAGCGCTCGCAGACCTCACGGAGCACTGCGCCGAACTCTGCACGGGCATTCTTCGGGCCGCCTTGGGGAATGTGCATATCCTCTATGTCGCTGTTCGGCACGGCCGGGGGCACCCGGTCTTCGCGGAAATCCACTATCGCCTTGAACCCTTTCGCACGCCGCCGGTCATGGAACGGTTCATGAAAGGGCTGGACGACGCCATAAAGGACACTCTCGGCCTGACCGCGCGCATCCGTTGCTTTGGCTATGCGGCGTCGAGCATTCACGCGCGAAACTGAGCCGATACCTGGAGAAAACGATGTCTAGCCTTAGATTTCCCACCCAAAACGTCGGTGATTTAACAATCACCGCAGTCAGCGACGGCTCTCTCCACGCCAGTTTCGATTTCCTCGCCAATATCGCCCCGGCCGACGCCTCCCGTATGCAGGAAAATGCCGGGATAAAGGATCATACCTCGATTCCTATCAACGCCTACCTCGTGCGCGGCGGCGGTCGCACGGTCCTGATCGACGCGGGAGCAGGAGGGGTCAAGCCGGGGGGCGGTCGATTAAAAACCAATCTGCTGCTCGCTGGCATCCAGCCTGCCGCGATTGACACGATCTTGGTGACGCATGCCCATCCCGATCATGTCGGGGGGCTGATGGACGCTTCAGGAGAAGCCGTCTTCCCCAACGCCGAGCTTGTCGTCCGCCATCGGGAAGTCGCGTTCTGGCAGGATGACGGCAATCTGAGCCGCGCGCCCGAGCGCGCCCGTGGCAACTTCCTCGTGGCGCGTCAGGCGTTCAACGGCTACCGCGATAGGCTGCGCCCTTTTGAGGGCGGCGAGGTGCTGCCCGGCATCACCGCGATGCCACTGCCGGGACATACGGCCGGACACACCGGCTATCGACTCGATTGCGGTGACAAGAGCCTACTGGTCTGGGGCGACATCGTTCATTTCCCGCAGATTCAGGTTCCGCGCCCCGAGGTGTCGATCGCGTTCGATCAGGATACGCATCTCGCCGCCGCGACACGAACAAGGCTGCTGGATCTCGCTAGTTCGGAGCGGCTGCTGATCGCCGGTATGCACCTTGGCGAACTCGGCTTCGCACACATCGAGCGAACGGGCGAGAACTATGCCATCGCTTATGAGCAATGAGCGTGGCGCCAAGTCCGCACCCATCACGAGCGGGAGGCGTTCCTTGCCGCTCTCGATCCGATCCCGGCGGGAGGAGCCCCTGCGTAGTCTTACCGTGTCATAAAGACGGCTCGGTGTTTGGTCCCGAAGTGTGATGACGCATCCTCGATCCTGACCCTTAAGGAGGAGGATGCCCTATGAATCACAACAGATTTACCTCGGAAACAGGGAATTCTCTTCTGAGCGAAAGTCGTCCACACGGCCTAAGCGTTCTGCGAACTTGGGCCTCATCAAAGTCGATCCCATGCTTTTCACGGTTCGCGGCGCTCTTGTCGGTGCGCTTCACGTGCCGCTTGATCCCAAGCCCGCGAGGGCCCGCTCTTGACTCCCATCCGCCTTAAGAACAAAAAAGGAACATCATTTCCTTTGTCCGGTGGACCGCCATGCTCCAGGCCACCCCATCCCCCTTGCCCCGAAGCGCCGCGCGGCGATGACCGTCCTGCGGCGGCGGATCGGCAAGATCGGGGTGGGCGGAGTCGAAGGTCCGACGGCGGCGACGCCCGGCGGGCGGGGAGTTTTTCCGCTGACCCCCGTGGGGGTTTACCCGCAGGCGCCATCCTTGCCCAGGTCGACCGCGCCCATGCGGGCCTGGATGGTCGCGGCGCGGCGGCTGACATAGGCCCCCGGACGACCGGCCGACCATTCGCGGGGATTGGGCAGGACCACGGCGAGCAGGGCCGCCTGACGGGGCGACAGGGCGGCGGCCGAAACGCCGAAATGGTGGCGGGCGGCGGCTTCGGCGCCATAGATCCCCGGACCCCATTCAACGATATTGAGATAGACCTCCAGGATGCGCCGCTTGGGCCACAGGGCTTCCAGCAGCACGGTGTCATAGGCCTCCAGCCCCTTGCGCAGCCAGTTGCGGCCGTCCCACAGCATCAGGTTCTTGGCCGTCTGCATCGAAAGGGTGCTGGCGCCCCTTAAGCGGTCGCCGCGCTGATAGTCGCTCCAGGCCTTTTCCAGTTCCTTGGTATCAAAGCCGCCATGCTGGCAGAAGCGGCCATCCTCGCTGGCGATCACCGCCCGGCGTAAAGCCGGGGCGATCGCTTCAAGGGGCACCCAGTCCTTGGCCAACCCCTCGCCTTCGAGCAGGCGCAGCACCATCAGCGGCGTCGCCGGCACCGGCGCCACGCGGAACACCATCAGCAGGCTCAGCGGCCAGCCGAGAAAGACGATGAAAAGGCCAAGCAGGACAAGGCGCCCCCAACGCCAGCGCCCGTCCATCGTCCGCATGCGGGGAAAGCCCATCGCCCCCTACAGCACCTTGCCCTGGCGGAGCGATTCGAAAACGCCGCCGGCGACGGTGCGCAAATCCATCTCGTTGCGCACCAGCCCGCTTTTCAGGGCGTCGCGCTGATACTTGAAATTGTTGTTGAACTTCTGGGGCAGGGAACTCCACACCGGCAGGCGCGAGCTATCGGACAGATAGAAGGCGTATTCGGCCTCTTTGAAGGTCTCGCGACCGAAGCGCAGGATATCCTTGATGATCTCCTGATCGTTCATTTGCAGGAAGGTCGCCGACAACTCGGGGGTGACATAGCGGCTGAAGGGGCCAAGCGCCGGCAACAGATGCTCGGGTGTGTTGACGACATTGCGCAGGCCGGCGGGGTCGTCGAAAATCGCCCAGATGCGGTCGCCAAAAACCGGCGCCACCAGATGGATCAGCTTCTCGGCGTTCGGCCCCATGATCCGCAGCTCATCGATGGCCTTGTGATGGCTGCTCATCAGATCGCGGAAAACCCGGGATTCCTCTTCAAGAAGCCGGGCCTCGTCTTCCTCGCTCAACCGCTGATCGGGCTCGTCCCGGCCGCGTTTGGGCTTGCGCAGCTTCAGCTTGAATTCGGCATAGATCCGCGCGCAATTGCGCAGAACGCTGATATCGCCCTCGGTCAGTCCGGCCAGGAACAAGATCTGGTCGGGCTGATTGAAGCGGGCGATCAGATCGCCCAGAACCTCGGCCTGGGTGCGGCGCAACTGGGCATAGGCCGGGATCAGGGCGAATTGATCAAGCCGGCTGAGGTGGGGCTTCAAGGCCTCGTAAAGCCCATGGCTGGGGCAGCGCGTCAGGAAATCCTGGGGATTGAACACCGGTTCGCGCTTGCGCCCGAACAAGCGCGAGAACAGCCCCTTGGGGGCCTCCTCCTGTTCCTTGCGCCAGCGCGCCTGGGCGCGCTTGGCCTCGGCGACGGCCCAGGCGCCTTGATTGCGGGTGAAGACGACCCGGGCGGTGGCATAAAGATGGGATTGGACGATCTGATCGAAGCTGCGCCCACAGGGCGCGATCGGATCGGCGCGATTGTCCACCACTCCGCCGTCCGGAGCGGCGAACAGATCGGAAAATCCCTCGCGATTGCGCAATTCCCAGGCCATGCCAAGCAGGGTCGGCACCAGTTCCGGGGCGGCGGCCAGCACCTGATCGACGGTCTGCCATTGGCCGAGCCGGGTGGCCAGTTCGGCATGGCCGGCGCGTTCAAGCAGGGCGCGCATCAGCACATAGCCTTCCTGCACCCTGCCCTTCACCTTGACCGGTGCCGGACGCGAGGCGGACGCGGGGGGGGCGGCGGAAGCGGGAGCGGATTTGGTCGAGGCGCGGGCCATGAATAAGGCTCCCTTCAGCTTGCCGGGGAACTGGACAGATCAAGCAGGCGCGGGGCGCGCTCGATAATCTCGTTCAAGATCCGCTCGGCGGCTTTTTGCTGGTGCAGGGTTTCCTCCTCGACCTTTCCGCGATAGCGCTCGCTGGTCAGGATCTTGTGGGCATCATAGAGGGTCTTGATCTCGTGCAGGAAAACCTCGCGCGAGCCAAGGGGCAGATGTTCCTCCTCGGCGATGGAGCGCAGGAATTTAAGCGAGCAGTCCATCAGCGTCGACCAGATCAGCACGGTCAGACTATCGAAGCGGTCCTTGGCCTCGCTCCGCCGCTGGGGGTCGGGCAGCATTTCAACGCGGCGTTCGATGACGATGGAAAAGGCCAAACATTCGGTGGTCAGCATGCGGGTGCGGGCGTAATCGGCGAAGCGCGGCGGATGATCGCCCTGGCGATCGAGAACCGTCGCGCTGCGCGACAGGGCCAGGATGCGATGTTCCAGAATGGTAAGGAATTCCGCAAGTTCGCCCGAACGGCGGTCTTCCTGCCTGGAGGAGGGGGTCATGCCACGAATCCGACGGAGGGAATGGCCAAACCAAAGGAAAAGGGCTGGGCAAACCCCGGCCGCTCCCCCTTCGGAGGCCCTATCTTAAGCATCCCCGGCCCCTCCGCCAAGGGCTGGTGGCGTCATGAGCCGATGCGGGCCTGAAGATCGAAGGATTTGCCCTCGCGCATCACCGTCAGCCTCACCCGGTCGCCGATCTGGGCAAGGCCAATCTGGCGGCGCAGCACCTCGGCGGTTTCCGAAGGCCTGCCGTCGACCGCCAAGATCACATCGCCGGTGCGCAGCCCGACTTTTTCGGCGGTCGATCCCCGCTCGACCGCGGCGATGATAACCCCGGCCGCCCGGGGCAGGCCCAGGCTTTCGGCCACGGCCGGACTGACGGTCTGGATCGACACGCCAAGATGACCGCGCCGAACCGTTCCGTCCTTGAGGATCTGTTCCATCACCGCGCGGGCGATATTGCTGGGAATGGCAAAGCCGATGCCGACGCTGCCGCCGCCCGACGACAAGATCGCGGTATTGATGCCAACCAGATCGCCCCGGGAATTGACCAGGGCGCCCCCGGAATTGCCCGGGTTGATCGACGCGTCGGTCTGCAGGAAATCCTCGTAGCCGTCGGGGATAACGCCGCTGCGCCCCTTGGCGCTGATCACCCCGGTGGTCACCGTTTGGCCCAGACCGAAGGGATTGCCGATGGCGATGGTCAGATCGCCAACCTGGGCCCGATCCGAATCGGCCAGATGCAAGGCGGTCAGACGATCGGCCTTGACGCGGAGCACGGCGATGTCGGTGCCGGGATCGCTGCCCAGCAGCGTCGCCTTGAGCACCCGGCGATCCTTGAGGGTGACGGTGATATCCTCGGCGCCGTCGACGACATGGTGGTTGGTCAAGATGGTGCCGCGCACCGCATCGACGATCACCCCCGACCCGGCCGATACCACCGTGCGCTCGCGCGGGCCTTCGGCCCCGGGCGGCACGCCGAAGAACTGGCGAAACAGCGGATCGGACAGCAAGGGATTGGGCCGCGCCGCCACCGTGGCCTTCACCGCGATATTGACCACCGCCGGAGTGACGATCTCAAGCGTCGGCGCCAGGGTGAGCACGCCCTCCTCGCCAACCATGAACACGGGGGTGAGCGCCAAAGACGGCCCCAGACCGGCCCCGGCGGCGGCTGGCGCGGGCGGCAGGGCGCCGGCCGGACCGATCGTCGATAAAACCAGGGCCGCACCGCCAAGCATGGACCAGACACCGCACCGCCTTCGCGTCATCGCAAAAACCTCCTCGCACGACTATCCCAAGGGTGGAAACCAGCGCCGGGCGGCGACCACCGCCCCCGAGAGCAATCCCCCAGCGATCGGGACGAGAAGAGGGCGGCAATGGGTCGCTCCCCCCTCAGGATCCCAGACCGGCGGCCTGCCGATACCCCTCCAGCACCTGGGGATCGGCGAAGGCCCCCGCAAGCAGGCTGACGGCCATCAACACCGCCGCCTCATCCCAGCGCGTCAGATGATCCTGCCAAATCGGCTCGCGCCGCAACGAGGCGACCAGACACGACGCCAGGGCGGCGAAGTTCAACAGCGAGGCCAGGGCATGGGGAAGCAGGCCATCGGGCATCGTGCGGGCGACGATCAGGGCGAAGCCGAGAAAGACCGCCAGCCGCAGCATCCCGGGAATATTGGGATCCATCATGCGCCCGGGCCCCTGCCCGGGCTCGGGGTGCTGGGATGGGCGCTCGGTCAGGGGTTTGCGATTATCGGTGGGGGGATTCAACTTTCGCTCGGTCATGGCCAATGTCCTCCCTGAGCAACCTTGGCGTCCACGAATGGGGGGGCGAGGAAGGGTCCCGGTAAGACAAGGCGATCCTTCCGGCCATGCCGATATGGGCCGGCGGAGCCGCCCCGTCAACGCGTGAGGGTCCAGGCGGTGGCGACGACGACGGCGATCGGCAAAAAGCCTTAGAAATCCAGATCGGCGTAATGGCGGGGGGGGCGGATTGGCGAAATCGTCTCGGTCAGCAGCGGCCGGAAACTTGGGCGCGACTTGACCAGGGCATACCATTCCTTGGCCTGGGGATGGTCTTCCCACGGCACATCCCCCGCATAGTCGATCAGCGACAGATGGCAGGCCGCCGTGATATCGGCATAGGTCAGCATATCCCCCGCCAGCCAGCGCCGGCGGTCGATCAGCCAGGAGATATAGCGCAGGTGGGTATGGACATTGGCCCGCCCGGCGCGGATCTGCCGGCTGTCGGGGGCGCCGCCGGAAATCACCCGCTTGAGCAGCTTTTCGCGCACCAGCGGCTCGGTCACCTCGCGGTTGAACTTGCGGTCGAACCAAGCCACCAGCCGCCGCACCTCGGCGCGCATGGCCGCAGGACCGCCCAGCAACGACGGTTCGGGATAGACCTCTTCCAGATATTCGCAGATCGCCCAGCCATCGGTGATGGTCAAACCATCGGCCTCGACCAGCACCGGAACCTCGCCTTCCGGGTTCATCGCCAGGAAGGATTCGTTGCGAATCCAGGTCTCTTCGATCACGGCTTCGTAATCGAGCCGCTTTTCGGCAAGGGCGACCCGGACCTTACGGGCCGCCGGGGAGAGCCCATGGTGATAAAGTCTTCGCATGACGCCAAATTAGGCGCCGCACCCGGCTTGGCAAGCGCGAAATGCGCCAAGGGGACGGGCCGCTTCGGGAAGTCTAAGATCGGGCACCGCCCCAGGGACGAAAACCGCCAAAAGCGCCCTCGCCTTTCGCGCCGCCGCCCCTGGCGTCGCCTTCGATTGCCCACGATATTATCGTTTCCCACATCCCCCGCGCCGGAGGCGCCGCCCCCATGCCCGTTCCGCCCATCCTCGCCTGTTCCCCGTCCCGATCCGACCCCGGCGCGGTCGCCGACGAGGATCTGGCCCTGCGGCTTGATCGTCAGATCTGTTTTCCGCTCTATGCCGCCTCGAATCTGATGACCCGCCTTTACCGGCCGCTGCTCGAGTCCCTGGGCCTGACCTATCCGCAATATCTGGTGATGATGGTGCTGTGGGAGGTGTCGCGCTGCCGGGTTGGCGATCTGGGCGCCCGGCTTCATCTCGACAGCGGCACGCTGACGCCGCTGCTCAAGCGCATGGAAGCCGCCGGCCTGGTCAACCGCCGCCGCGACAGCGCCGATGAACGCCGGGTCGAGGTCTCGCTGACCGAGCACGGCCAAGCCCTGCGCCTGAAGGCGCGCAGCGTGCCCGAAGGGGTGATCACCGCCCTGGATCTGCCGCGCGAGCGCGCCCTGGCCCTGGGCGAGGAACTGCGGGCGCTGGTTGACGTTCTGGCGACCGCCCTCGACCACCGGACCACCCCTTCCCCCCCAGGAGACAAGCGATGAGCCCGCTTTACGACATCGAAGTCACCACCCTCGACGGCGCTCCCCAAACCCTGGCCGACTATGCCGGCAAGGTTCTGCTGATCGTCAATGTCGCCAGCAAATGCGGCTTCACCCCCCAGTACAAGGGACTGGAAGCCTTGCAGCGGCGCTATCGGGACCGGGGGTTTTGCGTGCTCGGCTTCCCCTGCAACCAGTTCGGCCATCAGGAACCCGGCGACGCCGGGGAGATCAAATCCTTCTGCACGCTGACCTATGACGTCAGCTTCCCGATGTTCGCCAAGATCGACGTCAACGGCCCCGACGCCCATCCGCTCTATCGCCTGCTCAAGGCGGAGGCCAAGGGGCTGCTGGGCAGCGAGGCGATCAAATGGAACTTCACCAAGTTCCTGGTCAGCGCCGATGGCGAGACCATCTCGCGCTTCGCCCCCACCGACACCCCCGAAAGCCTGCGCGCCCGCATCGAAGCGCTGCTGCCTGCCGCTCAGGGCCCCCTAGGAGCTTAACATTCTGGATCAGATCGCTCGGGATTTGCTCTGAACGACGCCGGCCCGCCTCGGGAAGGAGGCGGGCCGGGTTGAAAGGCGGCGATGCTTAAGGGCGCTTACGCGGAAACCTTCTCGGCCTCGGCCACGCGGGCCGGGATCGCCAGCCGGTTGACCATCTCCTTGGGCACGATCTGCCAGAAATTGCCGATCTCGCGCCCCCAGTCGGCCAACAGATGCTCGGCGTATTTCGACTGGGTTTCGCTGACATGCTCGGCGATCAGATCGCGCAGCACCCCGGCGTAATGGGGAACCTCGATGCGCTGCCAGATCACCGAATCGGGGTTGACCCGCAGCGGGAAGGTGTTCTGCGGATCATAGACGAAGGCCATGCCCCCGGTCATGCCGGCGCCGAAATTGGCCCCGACCTGACCGAGAATGACCACGGTGCCGTTGGTCATGTATTCGCAGCCGTTCGAGCCGCAGCCCTCGACCACCACCTGGGCGCCCGAGTTGCGCACGGCGAAGCGTTCGCCGGCCTGACCGGCGGCGAACAGTTTGCCGCTGGTCGCGCCGTAAAGCACCGTATTGCCGATGATGGTGTTTTCGTTGGTTTGCAGCGGGCTCGACACCGCCGGGCGGACGACGATGGTGCCACCCGACAATCCCTTGCCGACGTAATCGTTGGAATCGCCAAAGACTTCCAGCTTCAGCCCCTGAACGGCGAAGGCGCCCAGCGACTGGCCGCAGGAGCCGCGCAACCGCACGGTGATATGGCCCGGCTCAAGCCCGGTCATGCCGTATTTGATGACGATGCGGTGGCTAAGCTTGGTGCCGATCGCCCGGTGGGTGTTGCGCACCGTATAGGTGAGCTGCATCTTCTCGCCGTCGTCGAGCGCCGATTTGGCATCGGCGATCATCTGGGCGTCCAGGGTTTCGGGAACCTCGTTGCGGCCTTCCATGGTGCAGATATTGGGGCCAGACCCGGTATCGGGCTGAACCAGGATGGGGTTGAGATCGAGATCGTCCAGATGGTCGGCGCCCCGGCTGACCTGCTGGAGCAGATCGGTGCGCCCGACCACCTCATCGAGCGAGCGCATCCCCAGCGAGGCCAGGATCTCCTTGACCTCTTCGGCCATGAAGCTGAACAGGTTGACCACCTTTTCGGCGGTGCCGGTGAACTTGGCGCGCAGATCGTCGTCCTGGGTGCAGACGCCGACCGGGCAGGTGTTGGAATGGCACTGGCGGACCATGATGCAGCCCATGGCCACCAGACTGGTGGTGCCGATGCCGTATTCCTCGGCGCCGAGCATGGCGGCGATCACCACGTCGCGCCCGCATTTGATGCCGCCGTCGGTGCGCAGCGTCACCCGGTGGCGCAGGCGGTTGAGGGTCAGCACCTGATGGACCTCGGCCAGACCGATCTCCCAGGGCAGACCGGCATGCTTGATCGAGGTCTGCGGGCTGGCGCCGGTGCCGCCCGAATGGCCCGAGATCAAGATCACATCGGCATTGGCCTTGGCGACACCGGCGGCGATGGTGCCGATGCCCGAGCGCGAGACCAGCTTGACGCAGACCTTGGCGCGCGGGTTGATCTGCTTCAGGTCATAGATAAGCTGGGCCAGATCCTCGATCGAATAGATATCGTGGTGGGGCGGCGGACTGATCAGCATCACGCCCGGCGTCGAATGGCGCAGCTTGGCGATCATCTCGGTCACCTTGAAGCCGGGCAACTGCCCGCCCTCGCCGGGCTTGGCGCCCTGGGCGACCTTGATCTCGATTTCGCGGCACTGGTTGAGGTATTCGGCGGTCACGCCAAAGCGCCCCGAGGCGACCTGCTTGATCGCCGAATTGGCGTTGTCGCCATTGGCGGCGGGCTTGTAGCGCTCGCGCACCTCGCCGCCCTCGCCGCTGTCGGATTTGGCGCCGATGCGGTTCATGGCGATGTTCAGCGTGCCATGGGCCTCGGGCGACAGGGCCCCCAGCGACATCGCCGGGGTCACGAAACGGCGGCGGATCGAGGTGATGCTCTCGACTTCCTCGATCGACACGCCGGTGGTGCCGGGCTTGAAGTCGAGCAGGTCGCGGATGGTGATCGGCGGCAGCTTGCGCAGACCGGCGGTGTATTTCTTGAAGGTCTGATAGCTGTCGGTCGCCACCGCCTGCTGCAGGGTATGGATCAGATCGCCATCGAAGTGATGGGCCTCGCCGCCCTGCTTGCGCACCCGGTAGAAGCCGCCGACCGGCAGCACCACGGCCGCCGCGCCGAAGGCCTTGGCGTGCTGTTCAAGCACCTTCTTCTGGATGCCAGCCAGACCGATGCCCGAGATGCGGCTGGTCAGCGACGGAAAGTATTCGGCGACCAGCGAGCGCGACAGGCCGATGGCTTCGAAGTTGCAGCCGCCGCGATAGCTGGAGATCACCGAGATCCCCATCTTCGACATGATCTTGAGCAGGCCTTCGTTGACCGCCTTCTTGAAGCGCTTCATCGCCGCCTCAAGGGTGACGCCCTCGTCGAACAGGCCGCGGCGCAGGCGGTCGGCGATGCTTTCCTGGGCCAGCCAGGGGTTGACCGTGGTGGCGCCCACGCCGATCAGCACGGCGAAGTAATGGACATCGAGCACCTCGGCGCAGCGCACGTTGAGCGAGGTGAAGGTGCGCAACTGCTCGCGGATCAGATGGGTATGCACCGCGCCGGCGGCCAGGATCATCGGGATGGCAACGCGGGTCGCCGAAAGCGCCGTGTCGGTCAGCACCACATGGGTGCAGCCGCCGCGCACGGCCTCCTCGGCCTCCTGCTGCACGCGGACGATGGCATCGCGCAGCCCGGTCGGCCCGCCATCGGGCGAGAAGGTGCAATCGACCTCGGCCACTGTTTCGCCCATCGACCGGCGCATCGCCTCGAATTCGGCGGTGGTCAGCACCGGGCTTTCAAGCTGGAGCAGATCGCACTGGCTGGCGTCCTCGTCGAGGATATTGCCAAGATTGCCCAGACGGGTCTTCAGGCTCATCACCCGGGTCTCGCGCAGGGCGTCGATCGGCGGATTGGTGACCTGACTGAAGTTCTGGCGGAAGAAGTGGTGCAGCGCCCGGTAATGGGACGACAGCACGGCCAGCGGCGCGTCGTCACCCATCGAGCCCAGGGCTTCCTTGGCGTCGGCGACCATCGGGTGAAGGATCAGTTCCAGATCCTCCATCGACTGGCCGCAGGCGAGCTGGCGCCGGCACAGGTCCTCGGTCGACAGCGTCGCCGGTTCGACGACATCGGTGCCGATCTGGCCTTCCAGCTCGGTGATCTTGCCCACCCACTCGGCATAGGGCTCGCGGGCGGCGAGCACGTCCTTGATCTCGCCGTCCTCGTAAAGCCGCCCCTCGCGCAGATCGACGGCGACCATGCCGCCGGGGCCCAGGCGCCCCTTGCGCAGAATATCGGACTCGGGCACCCGCACCATGCCGGTTTCCGAGCCGACGATCAGCAGGCCGTCGGTGGTGATGGTGAAGCGCATCGGCCGCAGGCCGTTGCGGTCAAGGCCGGCGACCACCCAGCGCCCATCGGTGGCGGCGATCGCCGCCGGGCCGTCCCAGGGCTCCATCACGCAGTTGCAATAGCCGATCAGCGCCTTGTGGTGATCGGGCATCAGGGCGTTCTGGGTCAGGCTTTCGGGGATGACCATCGCCTTGACCATCGGCGCCGGCCGGCCGGCCCGGCACAGCAGCTCGAACACGCCGTCCAGGGCGGCCGAATCCGACCCGCCGGGCTGAACCACCGGCTTCAGATCCTCGATGACCTCCGCGAAGAACGGCGAGTCCATCCGCGTCTCGTGGGCCTTCATCCAATTGATGTTGCCCGTCAGCGTGTTGATCTCGCCGTTATGGGCCAGCATGCGGAAGGGCTGGGCCAGACGCCAGGTCGGGAAGGTGTTGGTCGAATAGCGCTGGTGGTAGATGGCGAAACTGGAAATGAAGCGCTCGTCGAGCAGATCGGGATAGAAGCTGGTCAACTGCTCGGCCAGGAACATGCCCTTGTAGATGATCGACCGGCACGACAGCGAACAGATGTACAGCTCGCCGACATTCGAGGCCAGGGCGTGCTTCTCGATGCGCCGGCGGATCACGTAAAGATCGCGCTCGAACTGCTCGTCATCGCCGCCCCGGGTATTGGCGATCATGATCTGCTCGATCTCGGGGCGGGTGGCGTTGGCCTTCTCGCCGATCACCGAGGTGTCGACCGGCACCTGACGCCAGCCATAGATCGAATAGCCGAAGCTCAGGATCTCGCTTTCCACGATGGTCCGGCAGACCTCCTGGGCGTTGAGATCGGTCTTGGGCAGGAACACCATGCCCACCGCCACCCGGCCGGCGCGCGGCTCGTGGGTGGTGCGGCGGATATGCTCCTTGAAGAAATCCTGGGGGATCTCAACGTGGATGCCGGCGCCATCGCCGGTCTTGCCGTCGGCGTCGACGGCGCCGCGGTGGAACAGCACCTTCAGCGCCTGGATGCCGGCCTCGACCACCGACCGCCGGGGCTTGCCATTGATCGAGGCGACCAGACCGACGCCACATGAGCTGTGCTCATGGGCCGGATCATAGGCGTGGGCGGCTTCCAGGCGGGCGGCGTCGCGCTGCCAGCGGGCGACGAAGGCCTCGCCCGATTCGGGAGCCGACGCGGAAAGGCGTTCGGAAGACTGGGTCATCGGCGGGGTCCTTCCCGTTTCTCTCAGGCGTTGACCAGGGGGGCGGCTTTGGCCGGCGCGGCGGCGGCCTTGGCGACCAGATAGCGGCGGATGCCTTCGGCGGCGTCGCGGCCGTCGCGGACGGCCCAAACCACCAGCGAGGCGCCGCGCACGATGTCGCCGGCGGCGAACACCCCGTCGAGCCCGCTCATTTTCGAGACCGGATCGATCTGGATGGTGCCCCAGCGGGTGATCGGCAAGCGCGGCTCGCCAAACACCGCGGGCAGATCCTCGGGCTCGAAGCCCAGGGCCTCGATCACCAGATCGGCCTCGAGGGTGAATTCGGAACCGGCGATCGGCTGGGGCGACTGGCGGCCGGTGGCGTCGGCGACGCCCAGATGCATGCGGTGGGCGCGCACGCCCGTCGCCCGCTCGTCACCAAGCACGGCTTCCGGGGCGGTCAACCAGACGAAATCGACGCCCTCTTCAACGGCGTTGATCACCTCGCGCTGCGAGCCGGGCATATTGGCCCGGTCGCGGCGATAAAGACATTTGACCGAGCGCGCGCCCTGACGGATGGCGGTGCGCAGACAGTCCATCGCCGTATCGCCGCCGCCGATCACCACCACCGCCTTGTCCTTGGCGTCAAGGGTGCCGTCCTCGAAGGCCGGAACCCGGTCGCCCAGGCCGGTGCGGTTCGAGGCGATCAGGTAATCAAGCGCCTTGGTCACGCCGCGCAAGCCGGCCCCGGGGATCGACAGCCCGCGCGCCTTGTAGACGCCGGTGGCGATCAGCACGGCGTCGTGGGTCTTGCGCAATTCCGGCAAGGAGGCGTCGCGGCCGACCTCGAAATTGGTCTTGAAGATCACCCCCGAGCGCGCCAGCAGATCGACGCGGCGCTCGACGACGGATTTCTCCAGCTTGAAGCCGGGAATGCCATAAACCAGCAGACCGCCGATGCGGTCATAGCGGTCATACAGCGTGACCTGATAGCCCTGGGCGCGCAGCTGCTCGGCCGCGGCCATGCCCGCCGGACCGCCGCCGATGATGCCCACCGACTGCTCGCGTTCGCGCAAGGGAAGGATCGGCTTGACCCAGCCGCGCTCCCAGGCGGTATCGGTGATGAATTTCTCCACCGCGCCGATGGTCACCGCGCCGTGGCGCGACTGCTCGAGCACGCAAGACCCCTCGCACAGGCGATCCTGGGGACAGATGCGGCCGCAGATCTCCGGCATCGAATTGGTCGCCGAAGACAGCGCATAGGCTTCTTCAAGGCGGCCCGCGGCGGTCAGCATCAGCCAGTCGGGGATGTTGTTTTGCAAAGGGCAATGGATCTGGCAGAAGGGAATGCCGCACTGCTCGCAGCGCGAAGCCTGATCGCCCGCCGCATCGGGGGTGAAACGGCCATAGATCTCGTCGAAATCGACGCGGCGCGTTCCCGCCGACCGCTTGTCGGGGGTGCGCTGGTCCAGCCGGGTGAACTGGAGCATCTTGCGGGCCATCGGCGACTCTCCCTGGTGGCGATCTGGCGAATAGGAACGGCTGTCGGCGGGTCATCTTGGGCAAGGCCGCCGGCGGCGCCGGTCGGGCGCGGCGGCAAGCCGGGGCGCCGGCAACTGGGCCGGGCGTTTCCGTTTCTTAAGGCGCGAAACCGTCGTCGCCAAGAAGAAATCGACAGATCGTAATCCCATGCGAACCATTTGGTTCCGAAGGTTCCTTAAGCCTTACATCCCCTCAGCCTTGGCCGGATGGCCCTGGGAAAATTAGTAAGCCTTCTTGACCTTTCATCCCCCTGTGCCCACAAAACGGCTGGTGTTATAACGCGACCAAGCCAATATTTTGTGGGTGCCCCTTCGTGCTCCTTCTGCAAATTGTGGTTCTGGCGCTGATCCAGGGCATCACCGAAGTCCTTCCCCTCAGCTCCACGGGCCATCTCGCCCTGCTGCCCTTGCTGACTCCCTGGCCGTCGCCAACCACATGGCCCGACCAAGGGGTAGCCCTGGATGTCGCCGTCCACCTGGGGACCCTGGGCGCCGTCGCCCTTTATTTCTGGCGCGACGAGGCGGCAATGATCGGCGGTTGCCTGCGGTTGCTCAAGGGCAAGCGCGATCCCGGCGCCCGCCTCGCCTTTCTGGTGGTTCTGGGCACCCTGCCCGCCGTCGCCACGGTTTTGCTGCTGGCCCATTTCGCCGGACCCATCGCCAGCCCCGGCCTTGCCACCATCGGCTGGACGACCCTGGGCTTTGGCCTGCTGCTTGGCGTCATCGACCGCCTGTGCATGACGGTCAAGCGCGTCGAGCACATGGGGGGGATCGATTGCCTGCTGATCGGCCTCGCCCAATGCTTGGCCCTGCTGCCCGGGGTCAGCCGCACCGGCGTGGCGATGACCGCCGCCCGGCTGCTAGGCTATGAGCGGGTGGAGTCGGCGCGTTTTTCCATGCTGCTGTCGATTCCGGCCATCGCCGGAGCGGCCACGCTGGTCGGCCTTGATCTGGCTCGCGTCGGTCAGTCGGCGATGGCGCCGGCGGCGCTGATCGCCGCCGTGACGGCCTTTTTGGCGGCCTTCCTGGCGGTGGCGGCGATGATGGCTTGGCTGCGCCGCCACGGCTTCGGCCCCTTCGTCGCCTACCGCGTCCTCCTGGGCGCCGCCCTGCTCGCCCTTGCCTATCTGGGACCCGATCTGGCGCCGTTCCTAGTCTCTTGATAGGGGAGCCAATCGTCGCCGCACTTTGGTCCGGAGTGCTCGGGATTCGCTCTGCTCAGGCAAAAGCGGAGCGGAGGCGCCGCAATGGAGCGGCCGGTGTTCCCGGCGCCTCGCTCACACCTTTGGCGGGCGGCCGTCGCCGCGCAGGATCATGTGGCGGTCAAGCCCGCGGAAACGGCTGAGATAGGTGGGCAAGATCGCCTCGGCCGCCTCGGGCTCGATGCCAAGATCGCCAAGACCGGGCAGGGCGCCCGAACACACGTTGTCGACTTCCATCAGCCGCACCTGATCGCTGGTCAGCGGCGGATTGGGCAGCTTTTCAAGCAAACGCCCCTGCAGCCGGGCGACCCAGAACGGCAGCGGAACCACAAGGGTGCGCCGGCGGGTCACCGCGACCACCAGATCCATGATCTCTTTCATGGAATAAACCCGGGGGCCGCCCAGTTCATAGGTTTTGCCGCGCAGGGCCGGGGTATCGAGGATGGCGATCATGGCGCGGGCGACATCGCCGACATAAACCGGCTGGAACTTCGGGCCGCCGCTGCCCGCCAGATCGATCCCGCAAACGCCCGAGCCGCCGCGCCGGAAGCCGTCGCGGGTGAAATAGGGCAGCACCGGCGAAAGCCGCTGGAGACCGGCGAACAGGTTGAAGAACCCGTCGTCGGGGCCGAAGACAACGCTGGGGCGCAAAATGGTGGCGGCGGGAAAGGCCTCGCGCACGGCCTTTTCGCCCAAAGCCTTTGTTTTGCTATAGTTGGCGTCCGAGGCCTCATCGGCCCCCAGGGCCGACATGTGGATCAGGGCGTCGACGCCGGCTTCGGCGCTGGCCCGGGCGACGGTGGCCGCCCCGTCGACATGAACCGCCTGAAAGGTCCGCCGGCCGCTTTCGGCCAGGATGCCCACCAGATTGACCACCTGATCGGCGCCTTCGACGGCGCGCTTGACCGAAGCGGCATCCGACACCGAGGCCGAGATCGGGGCGATCTGGCCCAGTTGGCCGAGGGGCTTGAGGAAATGGGCCTTCTCGGTATCGCGCACGGCGACGCGCACCCGCGCCCCCTGGTCGGCCAACAGGGCGACCAATTGCCTGCCGATGGAGCCCGAGCCCCCGAAAACGGTAACGACGCGGCCAGTCATCTTGCGCCTTCCCTTCGCCTTGCGATCCGTCCGACGTCGATGGCGACGCCGCCCCGATCCGGCTCAAACAACCGGAGCGGAGGAAACCTGACATAAGCCTTCCCCGAACGCAACGCAATCACCCCCCGCCCCACGGGTGAGCGGGGCGCGGATCGGGGTAAGAACCATAAAAAAACGATGGCCATGATTTTTCCCTTTGACAGGTGCGATAAACCCCTTTAGAGATTTGCGCCCTGCCGACAAAGCAGCCTGAGCCCAGGTGGCGGAATTGGTAGACGCGCAGGTTTCAGGTACCTGTGGCCGAAAGGTCGTGGAAGTTCGAGTCTTCTCCTGGGCACCAAATCACACTACCGTATCGTTAGCCGCCGACGGCCGGATCCCCCCAAGGGATCCGGCGGCGGCGCGACGCGTTTTGGCGGTTGGCGCCCTGGCGGTTCCACCCCGTGCTCAAGCGCCTCCCCGCCGATCCTCTCGGCTTTCGCTCCCGCCGCTGGACCCCATCGATGACCATCGCACCGACCATCCATTACCACCGCGGCGACCTGCCCAGCGGTCTGACCTTCCCCCAGGGCATCGCCGTCGATACCGAGACCATGGGGCTGAACCCCCATCGCGATCGCCTGTGCGTCGTCCAGCTTTCGGGCGGCGACAACATCGCCCATGTCGTCCATCTGAACCGCGACCTGCAGGCCCCGGTGCTGGCGTCGTTGCTTGGCGATCCCTCGGTGCTGAAGATCATGCATTTCGGCCGCTTCGACATCGCCTCGATCCACCACGGCCTGGGCGTGCTGTGCGAGCCGGTCTATTGCACGAAGATCGCCAGCAAGCTGTGCCGCACCAATACGGATAGCCACGGGCTGAAGGCCTTGTGCAAGGACCTGCTGGGCGTCGATCTGTCCAAGCATCAGCAAACCAGCGACTGGGGCGCCGAAAGCCTGAGCCCCGAGCAGTTGACCTATGCCGCCAGCGATGTCTTGTACCTGCACGCGCTGAAGGCCCGCCTGGATGGCCTGCTCGCCCGCGAAGGCCGCACGACCCTGGCCGAAGGCTGCTTCCGCTTCCTGCCCACCCGCGCCCTGCTCGATCTGGCCGGCTGGGAAGAGCCCGATATCTTCAGTCATTGATCCCCTCTGGGGATGGTCCGTGATCCCCGGTCGTCCGCAAGGCTGGCCGGACACCGCCATTGACCCGAGCGCACGGCTTTTCCATAGTTTGCCCCCAGGGCGCTTGCCTGTATCCCTGAGGCGGGCTACACCTCTGCGACGTTCGGAGGGAGGTGCGGCACGCTTTACCGACCGTCCACCAAGCCCCGAACCGACCCCGCCCGCCGACCGGATCCGCCATGATGGCGCCATGTCGGCCCGCGATACTGTCTGACTGAAAAGCCGCCGGTTTTTCAGGGACGGGGGTCCGCCCTTTCCGAGGATCCGTTTCGGGCGACCCCCTGGGTACGGAGAAGGGGACCGCCCCTGCGGGACCCCGGTCCTAGATCGAACTGCGTTGGATGGGCCCCCTTTAACGCAGACACCTTGATCTGGATTCAGTGGATTAGAACGATGACAGAGCGGAAAACCGGCAGTCCCTTTTCCGCTCGCCGCTCTAGACTTGGCTTCGAGGAAGGCAACGGTTTCGCGATGACGATCCCCTCTCCCAGCATTTCCGCTCCGGTGGCCGACCTCTCCGACGAGGCGGGCCGCGCCCTCGCTTGCGCCCGCCATGTCCTCGAGGCCGAGGCCGAGGCCCTGCGGGCGCTGGCCGCCGATCTGAACGGCGCCTTCACCGCCGCCATCGACCTGCTGTGCGACGGCCCGGCCAAGCGATCGGGCAAGGTGATCATTTCGGGCATGGGCAAAAGCGGCCATGTCGCGGCCAAGATCGCCGCCACCCTGGCCTCGACCGGAACGCCGTCGTTCTTCGTCCACCCCGCCGAAGCCAGCCACGGCGACCTGGGGATGATCGGGCGCAGCGACGCGGTGATCGCCCTGTCGAATTCCGGCGAAACCCCCGAACTGGCCGATATGGTGGCCTATACCCGGCGCATGGGCATTCCGCTGATCTCGATCACCGGCCGTCATCCCAGCGCCCTGTCGGACGCCGCCGATGTCGCCCTGGTGCTGCCGGCCTTGACCGAGGCCTGCCCCCATGGCCTCGCCCCCACCACCTCGACCACGGCGATGATGGCCCTGGGCGACGCCCTGGCCGTGGCCCTGCTCGAGCGTCGCGGCTTCACCGCCAGCGATTTCCGGCTGTTCCACCCCGGCGGCCAGTTGGGGCGCAAGCTGCTCAAGGTCGCCGACCTGATGCACGGCCAAGACCGCCTGCCGCTGGTCGGCCCGGCCACGCCGATGGCCGAGGCCATCCTTGAAATCAGCTCCAAAAGCCTGGGCTGCGTCGGTGTCGTCGACGCGGCCGGCCGCCTCGCCGGCATCATCACCGATGGCGACCTGCGCCGCCATATGGGCGCCGACCTGTGGTCGCGCACCGCCGGCTCGGTGATGACCCCCACCCCCAAGACCATCGCGCCGACGACCCTGGCGATCGAGGGCCTGCGGATCATGAACGAAAGCGCCATCACCGGCCTGTTCGCCCTTGACGCCGACAAGCGCCCGGTCGGTTTCCTGCATCTGCATGACTGCCTGAGGGCGGGGCTTGCATGAGCGGCGAGGCGCACCCCACGCCCCAGGCATCCCAACCGCCGCCGCTGGTGGCGGTGCGGGCCGACAGCGTGGTGCGCCTTCACGAGGGGGCGCCGCCGATGCGCCCGCGCAAAACCCGCCCGGCCGGCGCCTCGCCCCAGGGCTATAGCCGGTTCGTCGCGCTGATGAAGCTGCTGCTGCCCAGTCTGGCGGCGGCGATGCTGGGGGTGGTGCTGGCCTGGCCGCAGATCGCCGACCGCACCGAATCCCTCAATCTTGATTTCTCGGCCCTCGACCCCTCGGCGATCGATCTCAAAAGCGTGGTCAATCCCCGCTATCTGGGCACGGATTCGACCGACCAGCCCTTCACGGTGACGGCCGATCTGGCGACCGAGATGGGGGCGGGCGACGAACGCACCCGCCTGACCAACCCCAAGGGCGACCTGACCCAATCAAGCGGCAAATGGCTCTCGCTATCGAGCGATCTGGGCTATCTCACCGACCAGAAACAGGTGGTCGATCTGGAAAGCGGCGTTCTGCTCTATCGGGACGATGGCTTCCAGTTCCAGACCAACGCCGCGCGCATTCACCTCGATACCGACGAGGCGATGGGCGATCAGCCGGTCAAGGGCCAGGGGCCGGGGCTGGAAATCGTATCGGAGGGATTCCGCGTGCTTGACGGCGGCAACCGGATCTTGTTCACCGGCAAGGCCAAGCTGGTGGTCACCGAGTCCGACCCGGCCGCGCCTTCGCCGGCCAAGCGCCCCGCCACCGATCCCGAACCGTCTGGCCTCCATTCTGGCCCTCCTTCTGGCCCCCATCCTGGAAAGACCAAACCATGACCCACGCGGCGCCGGCCTTCCCCCCTTCGCCCACGGCCGGATCCCGGCTGATCCGGGCGTTGGGCGTGGCCGCCCTGCTGGTCCTCGCCCCGACCGCCGCCGGGGCGCAGACGGCCGGGGGCCAGCCGCTCGAGGTCTATGCCGATGACGGGATCGAATGGCGCCGCGACGAGGCCGTTTACATCGCCAACGGCAATGCCGCCGCCATCCAGGGCGACAGCGAGGTCCGCGCCGACCGCCTGCTCGCCCGCTATCGCACCGATGCCAGCGCCGGCGCGGAGTCGAGCGATACCGGCGGTGGCGACATCTACCGCATGGAAGCCCACGGCAATGTCCGCATCCTGCTGACCGATCGCACCATCACCGGCACCGACGCCGTGCGCGATCTTGATCGCAAGGTCATGTGGCTGACCGGCGACAATCTCAAAATGGAATCGGCCTCCGACATCGTCACCGCCGACGACAGTCTGGAGTATTGGGAAGAGCGCAATCTGGCGGTGGCGCGCGGCAATGCCACCTCGCGCCAGATCGCCTCGCGCCAGACCATCACCGCCGACGTGCTGACCGCCTATTTCAAGGACGCCTCCACCCCCAAGACCGCCGGCTCCGCCAAGGGCAAGCCCGCGACAAGCAAATCCGGCGCCGGCTTGGCCGCGCCGGCCGAGGGATCGAATATCAAGGTGATGACGGCGGTGGGCAATGTGGTGGTCGTCACCCCCAACGAGGTGATCCGGGGCGACGAGGCGACCTATGACCCGACCAGCGGTCAGGCGACGGTGCTTGGCGCGGTGCGCATCACCACCGAGGGCGAGCAACTTAACGGCACCCGGGCCACGGTCAACATGAAGACCGGGGTCAGCCGGCTGTTCGGCGATGGCCAGGACCGGGCACGGGCCTTGTTCAAACCCTCGGCGAACGGTAATGGTGAGCGCAAGGGATTGATCGGCGGACAGGGAGGGACGAAATGACCGAAGAGCCCCGCCTTGTCGCCACCCCAGATACCGACCCCAAGACCGCCGTCGACGCCCCCCCGGGCGACCAGCCCCGGGACGAACCGGCGACCCCGGCGGCGACGCCCGCGCGCGAGGACGAGCCGCCGCGCCCCCTGCCCTTCGGACTGGCCGCCGTCGGCCTGGGCAAACGCTTCAAAAAGCGCCGGGTGCTGCGCGATGTCAGCCTGTCGGTCCAGCGCGGCGAGGCCGTCGGCCTGCTTGGCCCCAATGGCGCGGGCAAGACCACCTGCTTTTACTGCGTGACCGGATTGATCACCCCCGACGAGGGATCGATCTATCTGGACGGCGCCGATGTCACCACCTTGCCGATGTACCGCCGCGCCCGCCTGGGCATCGGCTATCTGCCGCAGGAGGCCTCGATCTTTCGCGGCTTGAGCGTCGAGCAGAACGTGCTGGGCGTGCTGGAGGTGGTCGAGCCCGATCCCGAGATCCGCCGCGAGGAGCTTGAAACCCTGCTGAGCGAGTTTTCCATCGCCCACCTGCGCCATTCGCCGGCGATGGCGTTGTCGGGCGGCGAGCGCCGACGCGCCGAGATCGCCCGGGCCCTGGCCTCGCGCCCCGGCTTCATTCTGCTTGATGAACCGCTGGCCGGCATCGATCCGATCGCCGTTGGCGAAATCCGCGATCTTGTCGCCCACCTCAAGGATCGGGGCCTTGGCGTCCTGATCACCGATCACAACGTTCGGGAAACCCTGGAGATCGTCGACCGCGCCTACATTCTTCATGAAGGAACGGTGATGATGGAGGGCCCGCCCTCCGCAATCGTCGTCCATGAAGGGGTCCGACGGGTCTACCTGGGGGACCACTTTAGCCTCTAAGGGGGGGGCCGCGCACCATGGTGATGTCGCCCCGTCTGGATCTTCGCCAGACTCAGTCTCTGGTCATGACACCCCAACTGCAGCAGGCGATCAAGCTGCTGCAGCTGTCCAATATGGAGCTCTCGGTCTACGTCGATCAGGAACTCGAGCGCAATCCGCTGCTCGAGCGCGACGACTCGGCCGACGTCAGCCCCGAGCCCGACCGCCGCGAGGAACGCGCCGACAGCGCCGAGACCCAGGTGCTCGATGTCGTGCCCGGCAATACCACCGACGCGCCGCTCGACCAGGATTTCAACACCGCCGCCGAGGAGGGGACGCCGTCCGACAGCTGGGCCGAAGCTGGCGGCGGCTTTGACGCCGGCACCCCCTGGGGCTCGGGAACCAGCGGCTCGTTCGATGACAGCGACGGCGGACTGGAACAGATGGTCGCCGGGCCGCGGTCCTTGCGCGACCACCTGAGCGACCAGATCACCCTTGATCTCAAGACCTCGGCCGACCGGCTGATCGCCCACCATCTGATGGGCATGCTTGATGACGCCGGCTATCTGATCGGCGCCCTCGACGAGGTGGCCGACAGCCTGGGGTGCTCCTTGGCCGAGGTTGAACGGGTGCTGGGCCGCCTTCAGGCGATGGACCCGCCCGGCCTCTTCGCCCGCTCGCTCAAGGAATGCCTGGCGATCCAACTGGCCGACCTCAACCGACTCGACCCGGCGATGCAGGCGCTGCTTGACCATCTCGAGATGCTCGGGCGGCGCGATATCGCCGGTCTGCTCAAGATTTGCGGAGTCGATCACGAGGATATGATGGGGATGATCGCCGAGATCCGGGCGCTTGATCCCAAGCCGGCGCTGCGCTTTGAAAACACCCTGACCCAGCCGGTGATCCCCGATGTGCTGATGCGCCCCGATCCGGCGGGGGGCTGGCTGGTCGAACTCAACAGCGAAACCCTGCCCCGCGTGCTGATCAACAACCGCTATCACGCCCGGTTGAGCCGCAGCGGCGACAAGGAAACCCGAACGTTCTTGTCGGAGAATCTGGCCACCGCCAATTGGCTGGTGAAATCCCTCGACCAGCGGGCCAATACCATCTTGAAGGTGGCGACCGAACTGGTCCGCCAGCAGGACGCCTTCTTCCTGCATGGCGTTCGTCACCTGCGGCCGCTGATCCTGCGCGACATCGCCGAGGCGATCGAAATGCACGAAAGCACGGTCAGCCGGGTGACCAGTAATAAATACATCGCTAGCCCGCGCGGTATTTTCGAGCTCAAGTATTTCTTCACCCAGGCGATCGGCGCCGCCGACGGCGGAGAAAGCCATTCGGCGGAAGCGGTGCGCGATCGCATTCGCTCTCTGATTGAAGCTGAGAGCCCCGATCAGGTATTGTCCGACGACAAACTCGTCGATATCCTGCGCACCGACGGCATCGACATCGCCCGGCGAACGGTGGCTAAATATCGGGAAGGAATGCGGATCGCCTCGTCGGTGCGCCGCAAAAAGGAAAAATCGGGGCGCCTACCTTGACCACCCCCGCCGGCCTTCTGATATCCTCTCGACAGGAGATCTCCAGTGCCAAACAAGCCTATGCCCTTTCCCCGACTTGACAGGGCCCAAAGCCGCGCATAATGTCCGCGACCGCTGAATAGCCTCTGCTTAGTGGCTTTTCAGGGGAAAAGAATTGCCCGTTGTCTTTGGGAATCGCTTGGTTATCCCTATCTGGAATCAGCGACTCCTAGGCCGGGAAATTCGGTTTTGAAGGTGCAGCACGCCGACGGCTCGCGTCGGCGATCTGGTTCGATCGGGCGCCGATCCGGCACCGATCGAGGGACAGCGACCCGTTCCACCACGGGAACACCCCGCGAAAGGGAACGCGGCCCTCCCCAGGGACGGCCCGGGTTGCAAGAGGAACCGGCATGGAGATTACCGACCTCATTACGCCTGACAGCATCATCGCCAATCTGCGCGTGTCCAGCAAAAAGCAGGCCCTGCAGGAACTGGCGAAGCGTGCTGCCGAGCTTACCGGACAGCACGAGCGCGCTATTTTCGACGTGCTGCTGGAACGGGAAAGGCTGGGAACCACGGGCGTGGGCAATGGCATCGCCATACCCCATGGCAAATTGGCCAGTCTTTCGGGGTTACACGGCCTGTTCGCCCGTCTCGAGGAGCCGATCGACTTCGATTCCATCGATGATCAGCCCGTGGATCTGGTGTTCTTGCTGCTCGCCCCGGAAGCGGCGGGGGCTGATCACCTGAAGGCCTTGGCCCGGGTTTCCCGGTTGCTGCGCGACCGTTCGATTTGCGAGAAGCTGCGCGGCACCAGCGACCCGGAGGCGCTCTATACGCTTCTGGCCCATTCCCAGGCCTCCCAGGCGGCCTGACGCTAGGCCTTCTCGCCGACCTGACGGCCGATGGCCGTCGCCGGGCCTTGCCTTTCGCGGAGCGCCCCGGCGCCCTGAAGGGCCCAACAGATCCCCAAAGGGCGCCCTTCTTGTCGGAAGCGGCGCCCTTCGGTCGTTTGGGGGCCCGATTTGGGTCTTTTTAACTTAAGGATATCTTGACCTCCCAGCCCGTTCTTCGGTTTATCAGGAGCAGAAGAACAAAAGGTCTTTACGACCTAGACGGGAAAGAGAGCGACTATGTCCCATGCTGTCCGCATTACGACCTCCATCGCCATTAGCGCCGTCGAGGCTTGGTGCGAGTCCAACTGCAAGGCGCCCTTCGATGTGCGCATCGCCGGCCTGTCGGACGACCTGCGCCGCAAGACCATCGAACTGTATTTCGAATCCGCCGAGGATCTCACGGCCTTCAAGGACTCCTACAAGACCATCGGCCGGGCCCATTAAGGCAGACCCTTTCGCCCGCCCGACCACGGCGGGGCGATGAGTCGCTCCTCGATCAAGAGTCGGGAGCCGGGTGAAAAAAGCATCTAGAGACTTTCCGCCATAGATGCGAAAGTCTTTATTCCTTTTGCCAACCGGAGGAAGGCCGATGGGTAGTCACGAACACCGACACCAGCACGACCACGACCACATCCACAGCCATCGCCATCCCCATACCCACGCCGATGGCACGACTCACACCCACGAGCATCAGCACGTCCACAGCCACGAGCATGGCCATCAGCACAGCCACCCCCACGACCATGGGGAGGCCGGCCCCGCCGCCGATGGCCACAGCCATCCGCCCGCCGGCCAGACCCACGACCACGACCACCCCAACCACGACCGCAAACCCCACGACCACACCCACGACCCCGCCGACCACGGCGACCACGACCATCCCCACTGAGGACCCGGCCAAACAAAACCCCCGCTGGCTTGCGCCAGCGGGGGTTTTCTGTGGGGGGAGTTTACAGGGTCTCTCATCGTGACAGCGGCGATCCCCTAAGCACGTTTAAACCGACGGATGGGATACCGCGCTTTCTGCCGGCCACCGAAAGGTGGTCTTCAAAGAGTTCAGGGTTGTCGCATAGGAAAGATGGGAGTCGTGTTGAAGCTGACCAACGATGATCCCCGGAGAAAGGGAGTGCTCTTTGGCAAAGGCCCGAATCCGCGGCGCTGAAAAATCGCCAGCGGCCGTGAAGGCCATCCACGCCGAGCGAGGAATAAGGGTGGTCGCCGCGAACACATTGGCTTCGCGCTCGCGCTGGGCGCTTTCCGGGGTCGGCGCCTCCCCTTTTTTCAGCTTTTCCTCAAGGATCAGCTTCTTTGGATGCAGCAGGACATGGCCGGCTTCATGGAAGAAAGTGAACCAAAGGTGATCATCCGTCTTATGACGCAGGCTAAGCTGGATCAGGGCCTTGTCTTTTGATAGCCAGCGGGTGGCGCCACTCAGGCATGTTTTGGGAAGCTCCGGGGTAAACACGACCGCGACCCCGACGCAGGCGCATCTCTCGATGAGACTCGGCTGAAAGACCTCCGGCGCTTCGCGCGTCAACTCCCGCACGCTCTTAAGAACCCGCCTAAAGCCGGCCTCATCGAAAGGCCCGCATGGCCTCGCGCCAGCGACCATTTCCCCCCGGCGCAGCCAAGCCGAAACCGATTCAGGCGCACTCTGAAAGGAAGGCGACCGCCGGTAGGCGATCTGTTCGGCCGCGCTGGCGGTCATGGCTTGCCAAGCCTCGACGCTGGCGACCCCGAAGAACGCCAGAAGCTTCGCCACCTCATCAACGCGATCGGACGGCTTGTCGATCCAACCCAACCGAACCATGGCGGCGATCGGGAAGCGCTTGGCCCAATCCCGCTGGTCGCTCAAACGCTGACGGTCGCGCTGTTCGGCCAGACGAAGACGATACAAGCTTTCAAGAGTGAGCCAGTAGCTCGCCGGCATCCCGAGCACCCGCTCAAATTCAAGGGCGGTTTCGGGCATGATCGGCGCTTTTCCGGCGATGATCTCACTGATCATCTTTGCCGAATGTCCGCAGCGCTCGGCGAACTCGGCCTTTTGAAGGCCACGCCCCGCCAGGGTCTTATCGAGAATGCGCCCGGGGAGCACCGCATAATCGGGCGTACCCGTCAGCCGCTCAGCTTTCTCCATGATAATCCCCCACAAACACGATCTCGACCTCGGTTACCAACGTAAGGTCAACGCTTCCATCGGCGCAGCGCGGAAGAGGGGTGTTCGCCGGGACAAGGCAGATACGCACACCCCCATGCGCCTCCACGGCCCACTGCCCCTTCCTCCTGCCGTCCAGCTTATGCCGACGCTCCGGCGGATAGATCGGAATGTCGCCCAGCGTTGGCATCGCCATCAGGGTCGTGATTCGATCCTCGATTTCCTCGGCACAGGGTTTTCCAAAGGCCTTTACCAGCTTTTGCTGCGTCGTACAGAGCTTGAGCAGCTTGGTTGTAGCGTAGCTAACCAGCACGGACGCCCCCTGGACTTAACGTGATAGGTAAAGCCTTTTGCCAAAAAATCAAGGAGGACCGCGACGAGCCCGACAGACGGCTCCCGCATAGACTGTGGACCCTGTTTTCCTAACCTCTTGAAGACCCTTGCCTAAGCGGAAAATCCTACCCCATGCCAACTAGAAACCACCACCATAAGTTAATTTTCCAGGATCTATTTTCGCCGCCAAGCGCCCGTCCCTCCGCCCCAACGGTTTTTCCCAAACAAAACCCCCGCCGGCTTGCGCCAGCGGGGGTTTTTAGTCGGCAGGAGGGGGCGGGGGCGTCCCCTTAGGGCGGTGTGGGGGAAATATGGTCCCCGCACACCGCTCTAAGATCTTGATCGCGAAGCAAATCGTCGTCGCGATCTGGTTCAGATCGCTCGGGATTTGCCTTAAACGTCCAGGTTCTGGACGTTCAGGGCGTTGTCTTGGATAAAGTCGCGGCGGGGTTCGACGATGTCGCCCATCAGGGTGCTGAACACATCCTCGGCGTCGCTGACCTGATTGACCTTCACCTGCAGCAGGCGGCGCACATTGGGATCAAGGGTGGTTTCCCACAGCTGCTCGGGGTTCATCTCGCCCAGGCCCTTATAGCGCTGGATGGCGATGCCCTTGCGGCCGGCGGCCATCACGGCGTTGATCAAGGTCATCGGGCCGGGGATGATCTGGTCGCCGTCCTTGATCCGCAGGCGACCGGGCTGCTCATAGAATTCGCGCAAGGCGGCCGCCATGGAGTCAAGCCGGCGGGCCTCGGTGCTGTGGATGACCTGGGGATCGATGACATGGGTCTCGGTCACCCCGCGCAGCGTGCGCTGGAACACCATGCCGCCCCCGGCGGCCAGGGTGCCGGTCCAGCCGCGTTCCAGCGGGCTTTCCAGGGCGTCGATCCGGCGGGCGACATCGGCGGCCGCGGCGCTGGCGCGGGCGTCGTCATTGACGATCTCGGTATGGAAGGCCCCGGCGACCGCCGCCTGTTCAAGCAAGACCCACGGCACCTTGCGGCCCATGGCGGCGATGGCGTTGCGCGCAAGGCGGGCGCGTTCGACCAGGGCGCGCAGATCGGGACCGGCCATCTGCACGCCGGCGGCGGTGGTGTAGACGGTCTCATCCAGGCCGGTATCCAGCAGATAGTCCTCAAGCTCGCGGTCGTCCTTGAGGTACTGCTCGGAATTGCCGCGCTTGGCCCGATACAGCGGCGGCTGGGCGATATAAAGATAGCCCTTCTCGACGACCTCGGGCATCTGGCGGAAGAAGAAGGTCAACAGCAGGGTGCGGATATGGCTGCCGTCGACGTCGGCGTCGGTCATGATGATGATCTTGTGGTAGCGGGCCTTGCCGACATCGAAATCATCCTTGCCGATGCCGGTGCCAAGCGCGGCGATCAGCGTGCCGATTTCCGCCGAGGATAGCATCTTGTCAAAGCGCGCCCGCTCGACGTTGAGGATCTTGCCGCGCAACGGCAAGATCGCCTGATAGCCGCGATCGCGCCCCTGCTTGGCCGAGCCGCCGGCGGAGTCTCCCTCGACGATGAACAGTTCGGACTGGGCCGGATCGCGGTTCTGACAGTCGGCCAGCTTGCCGGGCAGGCTGGCCATGTCGAGCGCGCCCTTGCGCCGGGTCAGTTCGCGGGCGCGGCGGGCGGCCTCGCGGGCGGCGGCGGCTTCCACCACCTTGCCGATGATCTTGCGGGCCTCCTGAGGGTGTTCCTCCAGCCACTGGCCCAGACGCTCGACGACCACGGCCTCGACCACCGGCCGAACCTCGCTTGAAACCAGCTTTTCCTTGGTCTGGCTGGAGAACTTGGGATCGGGAACCTTGACCGACAGCACGCAGGTCAACCCCTCGCGCATGTCATCGCCGGTCAGCGTCACCTTTTCCTTTTTCATCAGCCCGCTGTCTTGGGCGTAGCTGTTGAGGGTGCGGGTCAGACCGCCGCGGAAGCCGGCCATATGGGTGCCGCCATCGCGCTGGGGGATGTTGTTGGTGAAGCACAGCACCGTCTCGTGGTAGCTGTCGGTCCATTCCAGCGACAGTTCCACGATCATGCCGTCGCGTTCGCCGATCGCCGTGACCGGCGGGCTGTGCAGAACGGTTTTCGACTTGTCGAGATAGCGGACGAATTCCTCGATGCCGCCGTCGTAGTGGAATTTGGTGGTGCGCGGCTCGGTGCCGCGCTTGTCGGTCAACAGCAGCCGCACCCCGGAATTGAGGAAGGCCAGCTCGCGCAGGCGATGCTCCAGGGTGGCGTAATCATAGGTGGTGATGGCGAAGATCGCCGGCGAGGCCAAAAAGGTGATCTCGGTGCCGGTGCGGTCGCCGCAGTCGCCCACCACCTTCAGCGGCGCCACCACCTCGCCGTGCTCGAAGCGCACGTAGTGTTCCTTGCCGTCGCGCCAGATGCGCAGATCAAGCCAGTCCGACAGGGCGTTGACCACCGATACGCCCACGCCGTGCAGCCCGCCCGACACCTTGTAGGAATTCTGGTCGAACTTTCCGCCGGCATGCAGCTGGGTCATGATCACCTCGGCGGCGCTCACCCCCTCCTCGCGGTGGATATCGACGGGGATGCCGCGGCCATTGTCACAGACCGTCACCGAGCCATCGCCGTTGAGAATGACCTCGGAGTGATCGCAGTAACCGGCGAGCGCCTCGTCGATGGCGTTATCAACCACCTCATAGACCATGTGGTGCAGGCCTGACCCGTCGTCGGTATCGCCGATGTACATGCCGGGGCGCTTGCGCACCGCCTCCAGTCCTTTGAGAACCTTGATGGATTCGGATGTATAGGCCTGCTGGGTCATGGGAGCGGTCTTCTTGTTGTCTACGTGGAAAGGTCCGGCCCGAAAGCCGGCAACGGGGGCTTTGCTAGTCTAGCACGGCCCCCTCGGCGATGCGCAGGAATTGAGCGTTTTTGGCCCAGGAGTCAAAAGCTTGCGCCTCCGTTCCCGAGACCCAGGCCTGAAGTCCCTGGCCGCTCAGGGCCTCGCCCAGGGCGGCGCGGCGCGGCGCATCGAGATGGGCCACGCCCTCGTCGAGCAACAGCAGCGGCGCCACGGCGCGGGCGGCCTCCTGGACCCGGGCCTGGGCCAGGATCAGGGCGATCAGCACCGCCTTCTGCTCGCCGGTCGAGGCCTGGACGGCGGGAATGTCCTTGGGGCCGTGGCGCACCGCCAGATCATCGCGGTGCGGTCCCGGGGCCGGCGCCTCGGGTCCGCGCGCCATGGCCAGGGCGGCGCGCAGGCGGTCTTCGGCGGCCAGGGCCGGGCCGGCGGCCAGCCAGCCGTCGACCTCGGAGACCAGATCGATCCGCGCCCCGGGAAACGGCCCGGTGGCGGCGCGCACCGCCGCCCCCAGGCGGTCGACCAGATCGCGGCGCGCCGCGACGATCGCCACGCCATGGCGGGCCATCACGTCTTCCAGCCCGTCCAGCCAGCCGCGCGACGCCCGTCCCTCGCGCAGCAGGCGGGCGCGTTCGCGCTGGGCCTGGGCGTAAGCGGCGGTGCGTCCGGCGTGATCGGGATCAAGGCCATTGACCAGACGGTCAAGAAAGCGCCGGCGCTCGCTCGCCCCGCCGCGAAACAACCCGTCCATTTCCGGGGTCAGCCACAGCACCGAGAACAGATCGCCCAGCGCCGCCTGACCGGCCGTCGCCCCATCGATGCGCACCAGACGGCGCTCGCCCGCCGTCGCCCGCTCAAGGCCGGTGCCGACATCGACGCCGCGCCCCAGGGTTCCCGGCCCCGCCGGCAACCGCAGATGGGCGGCCACCGCCCAGGGCGGGCCCGCCGTCGCGGCGTCGCCCCCGACCCGGCGGCAGGGATCGGCCAGAGCCGCCCGTCGCAAGCCGCGCCCCGGGGCGAGAAACGACAGGGCTTCCAGCAGATTGGTCTTGCCCGCGCCATTGGGACCGGTCAGCACCAGGGGCCGGGGTCCGACATCCAGGCGCAGCCGGTCGTAGCAGCGAAAGGCGGTCAGGGTCAGCCGCTCGACCACGACGCCCCTTGGCCCTCCAGGGGGCGGCCGGTCGGACGCGGCGGAAAGGGGCGGCGTCGTCACACCCGCATCGGCATCAGCACATAGACGGCCGAGGCGTCGGCGACGTCGCGAATGACCGTCGGCGAGGCGGCGTCGGCAAAGGTCAGGCGCACCGATCCCCCCTCGACCTGACCGAGAATGTCGAGCAGGTAGCGGGAATTGAAGCCGATCTCGAGCGAGGTCGACTGATAGGCCGCCTCGATCTCCTCGACGGCGCTGCCGGCATCGGGACTCGAAGCCGAAAGCGTCATCGTACCCTTGGCGACGGCAACCTTGATGGCCCGGGACTTTTCCGTCGAGATCGCCGACACCCGGTCGGCGGCCTGGGCGAAAAGCTTGCAATCGACTTCCAGAACCTTGTCGTTTTCGGTCGGGATCACGCGCTCGTAATCGGGGAAAGTGCCGTCGATCAGTTTGGAGGTCAGGCGGGTTTCGTCGAAATCGAAGCGGATCTTCTGCTCGGACAGCCCGACGGTGATATCCATGCCGGTCTCTTCGATCAGCTTGCGCAATTCGCCCACGGTCTTGCGCGGCACGATCACCCCGGGCATGCCGGCGGCGCCGGCGGGCAAGGGAATCTCGGCGCGGGCCAAACGGTGGCCATCGGTGGCCACGGCGCGCAACACCGGCACCCCGGCGCTTTCCGTGGCGTGCAGATAGATGCCGTTGAGGTAGTAGCGGGTTTCCTCGGTGGAGATGGCAAAGCGCGTGCGATCGATCAGACCGCGCAGATCGGTCGCCGGCAGCGAGAAGCTGTGACTGAACTCGCCGGCGCTGAGCGCGGGAAAATCCTCGACCGGCAGGCACGACAGCGAAAACCGCGAGCGCCCGGCCTTGAGCACCAGCTGGCCGTCGTTGCCGTCATAGCTCAATTCCACCTGGCTGCCGTCGGGCAGCTTGCGGACGATGTCATACAGGGTATGGGCCGGCGCCGTGGTCGCTCCCGGGGCCAGGGTGGTCGCCGTCACCGTCTCGACGATCTCCAGGTCCATGTCGGTGGCGTTCAGGCTGAAGCCGCTCTCGCCGGTTTCCATCCGCACGTTCGACAAGATGGGAATCGTATTGCGCCGCTCGACGACGCTCTGGACGTGTCCCAAGGACTTGAGAAGGGCGGTGCGCTCGATCGTCAGCTTCATGGGCGGGCCTGAACCGGTGTCGGGACGGTTGGCCCCCGGGGGACCGACCGCACGGGAAGGGGAGATCGGCGACGGGAGACAGCGCCGAAAGGGCGGGAAGTATACGCAGACCACGGCCCCCGCCCAAGCGCTTTCCGCGTCAGGCGACGCCCGCAAGGAGAAGGGGGCGCCTCCCTTTCAACCGCAGACGGCGAAAACCGGGGCGGGAAACGGAGTCGCCGGGGGCCGGAGGCGTCAGGCCTCGAGCATGCGCCGCAGCAGTTCGACATCCTCGGCGAAGGTGCCATCGGCCAGGATCAGTTCCTCGACCTTGCGCACCGCATGCATGACCGTGGTGTGGTCGCGGCCACCGAAGCTTTTGCCGATTTCGGGCAGCGAACGGCTGGTCAGCTGCTTGCAGAGATACATCGCCACCTGCCGGGGCCGGGCCACCGCCCGGGCGCGGCGGGCCGAATGCATATCGGCGAGGCGGATCTTGAAGTGCTCGGCGACCTTCTTTTGAATTTCGTCGACGGTGACGCGCTTGTCATAGGTGCGCAGCAGGTCGTGCAGAACATCCTGGGCGGTTTCCAGGGTCAGATCGCGGCCGACCAGTTGAGCATGGGCGATCAGGCGGATCAGGGCGCCCTCAACCTCGCGGCCGTTCGACGCGATCTTATGGGCGATGAATTCAAGGACCTTTTCGGGCACGGAAACGCCCATGTGCTCGGCCTTCGATTCAAGAATGCCCAGGCGCAGCTCATAGGTGGTGGGATGGAGATCGGCAACCAGACCGCAGGCCATGCGCGAGCGCAGGCGGGCGCCGATGTTTTCCAGATCGGTGGGCGATTTGTCGGCCGACAGCACGATCTGGCTGCCCTGATCGACCAGGGCGTTGAAGGTGTGGAAGAATTCTTCCTGGGTGCTGTCCTTGCCGCTGATGAACTGAATGTCATCGACCATCAGCACTTCGACGCTGCGGAACTGCTCCTTGAACGACATGGTGTCTTGCTGGCGCAGGGCGCGGATGAAGCGGTGCATGAACTGCTCGGCCGACAGATAGATCACCCGGCGATGCGGCGAGGCCTCGCGGATGCCCCGGGCGATCGCATGCATCAGATGGGTCTTGCCCAGACCGACGCCGCCATAAAGGAACAAGGGGTTGAAGGCGACCCCCGTGGAATCGGCCACCCGTTTGGCCGCCGCATAGGCGAACTCATTGGGCTTGCCGACAACGAAGTTATCAAAGGTGAAGCGCGGATCGAGCGGGGCGGAAATGCCGTCGTCAAGGGGGGCCGGCGCCGAGTCGGCTCCTTCGGCGCCACCCTCGGCCGCCACCCGCACCATGGTCCGCGAAGCGCGCGCGGCGGGGCGTGGGGCGCCGGCCTCGGCCGGCCGCTGGCCCGCCGCCGGATCGGAGGCGCCCTCCGCCCTGTCGGCGTCCTGACCGGCGCGGGCCGGCGGAGCGGGAGCGGGCGCGCTCTCGACGATGAAATCGACATAGCGAATCGACGAATCCTCGGCCGCCCACAGCGAGCGGATGCGATCCCCGTAATGGTTCATCACCCAGTCGCGCATGAAACGCGTCGGCACGGCCAGACGCACCTCGCCCTCCACCGCCGCGACCAGGGTCATCGGCACGACCCAGGTCCGATAGGCGGAGTCGCCGAATTCCCGCTTCAAGAAGCCGCGCACCCGGTCCCAACTGGCACTCAGGTCGCAGCCATCAGCACCGGCAAGACTGCCGTTCTGGGGGTTCACGGCGACTCCCGACGATTCGTACATCTCGTGCTCCACTAATGGGTGTCCTTCGGCCGACCCAGATCCAGGCCGTTCCAGAAATAACCCCCGTATCCTCGCGTATTCGGGACGGCGTTCGGCATCCGCAGGCCGGGCTTCGGCCCGTGACAGATGGACGACTCATCCCAAATCAAACAGACTTTAGAAGGCTCGCCGTAGAAAAAATAACAACAGAACCTTAAAATCTCTGACATATCCAAACACCGGCTTTC
>NC_007641.1 GCF_000013085.1 Rhodospirillum rubrum ATCC 11170 | reverse complement strand
TCCATAAAGGGAACATGCCTTTGATAGCGCCTTGAAAGAGAGTAGAGGACATGACGGCGGGCGCCATGATAGGCCTTGATTGGCTTGGGGGACTTGGTGCAAGACAGACGATCAATCCGCTAAATTCATGTTCTGGAAGGGCTAAGCCGTGAAGATTCTTGTCACAGGAGGCGCGGGCTTCATCGGTTCGGCAGTTGTGCACCACCTTATGAGCGCCACCGATGCGTCCGTCGTCAACGTGGATGCCCTGACCTATGCGGCTAATCTGGCCTCTCTGGCGGAGGTTGCCGGAAGTTCCCGGTACCAGTTTGAGAAGGCGGATATCCGGGACGCGGCGGCCCTTGATCGCCTCTTCGCCACCCATCAGCCCGATGCCGTCATGCATCTTGCCGCGGAGAGCCATGTCGATCGCTCGATCGATGGTCCCGCGGCCTTCATCGAAACCAACCTTCTCGGAACCTATACTCTTTTGGAAGCCGCCCGCCGCTATTGGTCGGCGCTGTCTGCCGAGCGCAAGGCGGCCTTTCGCTTTCACCATATTTCTACGGACGAAGTCTACGGCTCGCTCGGCGAGATCGGGGCTTTCACCGAAGCCACACCTTATTCGCCGAACTCGCCCTATTCCGCTTCGAAGGCGGGATCGGATCACTTGGTCAATGCCTGGCACCATACCTACGGGCTGCCCACGGTGATCAGCAATTGCTCCAACAATTATGGTCCCCGTCAGTTTCCCGAGAAATTGATCCCGCTGATGATCCTCAACGGACTGGAAGGGAAGCCGCTTCCCGTCTATGGCCAGGGCCAGAACATCCGGGATTGGCTTCATGTCGAAGACCATGCCAGAGCCCTGTGGGCGGTGCTGACCAAAGGCCAGCCCGGGGAGAGTTACAATGTGGGGGGAGCGGCAGAGCGCCGGAACATCGATATCGTGACGACCGTGTGCGATTTGCTTGATGAGCTTGTGCCCGCTGAGAAGCCGCGGCGCGCGCTGATCACCTATGTCCAGGACCGGCCGGGGCATGATTTCCGCTATGCCATCGATGCCTCGAGGATTCATGGCGAATTGGGCTGGCAGCCCGTGGAAACCTTTGAAACCGGTATCCGCAAGACCATTCAATGGTATCTCGACAACGAGGCATGGTGGCGCCCCTTGCGGGACCAGGTCTACGATGGCGGTCGGCTCGGCACCTTGGCAGCCCGATAAAAATGACCGATCTCGGGCGCAGCCGACCGGTTCTCATTCTCGGTACCGGGCAGGTGGGAAGCGAGCTGGCGGCCGCCAAGTGGCCCTCCGGGCTTGTCCCCGTCGTCCGTGACCGCAAGCGGATCGATTTGAGCAATCAAGGATCCGTGAGCGCCGGCGTTGCCGATCAGCCTTGGGCTTTCGTCATAAACGCCGCAGCCTATACGGCTGTTGATAAAGCCGAGACCGATCCCGAGGCCGCCTTTGCGGTGAATCGGGATGGACCCCGGTGGTTGGCGGAGGCCTGTGCTCGGGCTCACATCCCCCTTCTTCATCTCTCTACGGACTATGTGTTCGACGGACAAAAGCAAGAGCCCTACCGGGAGACCGATCCCGTCGCTCCCCTTGGAGTCTATGGGGCGAGCAAGGAAGCGGGGGAAGCGGCCCTGCGCGCGGTTTGGGAGCGTCATATTATCTTGCGCACCGCCTGGGTCTTTTCAGCCCATGGTCACAATTTCGTAAAAACAATGCTCCGTCTTGGCCGAGAGCGTGACGAGCTGCGCGTGGTCGCTGATCAGTATGGGTGTCCAACCGCGGCCTCCGATATCGCCACATCCATCATCGACATCGTTCGCCAGCTTACCGATGACAAACCTCGCGGAGGCGGACAGCGCGAAGGCTGGGGCACTTACCACTTTGTCGGAGCCGGTCCCACCACGTGGTATGGCTTGGCCGATGCGGTGATGGCTGGGCTGGCCAAGCAAGAAGGGCGACGGCCCGTCGTCCTGCCGATCACAACGGCCCAGTATCCCACGCCGGCCCGTCGGCCAGTCAATTCGGTTTTGGATTGTACCCAGATCGAAGCGGTCTTTGGCATTCGTCCCCGTTCTTGGCGGGAAGGCTTGGACGAGGTGCTGCAGACACTCGGAACCTCAGGAAAAAGAGAGTCACGATGAAGGGAATTATTCTGGCCGGGGGGTCTGGTACGCGTCTCTATCCGATGACGCATGCCGTCTGTAAGCAGCTTCTGCCAATCTATAACAAACCAATGATCTATTATCCTTTGGCTGTTCTGATGATGGCGGGAATTCGCGATGTCCTGATCATTTCAACGCCCACCGACCTTCCGCGTTTTATCGAAATGTTGAAAGACGGTAGCCAATGGGGCCTGAACCTCTCCTATGCGGAGCAAGCCGAGCCTCGAGGACTGGCCGAGGCCTTCCTGATTGGTGCGGACTTCGTTGGCGGGGAGCCTTGTGCGCTGGTTCTCGGGGATAACATTTTTCATGGCCACGACCTGCCGATGATATTGCGGCGGGCCGCTGCACGGACCTCCGGAGCGACGGTATTTGGTTATCATGTCCAAGATCCGGAACGTTACGGCGTTGTGGACTTTGATAGTGATGGAAATGCTCTTTCCATTGAAGAAAAGCCAAAAAACCCAAAGTCAAACTATGCGGTCACTGGTCTGTATTTCTATGATGATAAAGTTGTAGATTATGCCAGGGACGTTAAGCCCTCGCCACGCGGTGAGTTGGAAATAACAGATATTAATAATATGTATCTAAAAGAAAAAAGCCTTCGCGTCGAAGTCATGGGAAGAGGCTTCGCTTGGCTTGATACGGGAACGTATGACAGCCTGCTTGAGGCCGCGACTTTTGTCCGAACGGTGGAAAGCCGTCAGGGTCTCATGGTGGCATGCCCCGAGGAAATTTCCTGGAGATTAGGCTATATCAGCGATGATCAGCTTGAAAAGCTGACCTATAATTTACGTAAAACATCTTATGGACAATATTTATTGCAAGTTCTGAAAACAGAAAAGGGGCATATTTCTTAATAAAATAGGTCTTTTTTTATAACGCGATCGTGGTCTCTCTCTGTCATCTGGGCAATGAGATCTTCAAAGCCCATTCTTTGCCGCCATCCCAGCACGGAATGGGCTTTTTCTGCGACCCCGGTTAGCAGCTCTTTTTCTATGGGGCGGAAAAAAGCCGGATCGACGACGACAATTTTTCGGCCGGACGATCGTTCGATGCCGACCATTTCAGCGCCGGTCCCTTCCCAGAGAAGATCCATTCCCAAAGCGCCGGCCGCGAGATCGACGACGTCCCGCACAGAACGGGGTTTTCCCGTCGCCAAAATATAATCGCTGGGAATCTCGTGCTGAAGCATCCGCCACATCCCCTCGACATAATCTCCAGCGAAACCCCAGTCCCGTTGGGCCTCCAGATTGCCAAGTCTTAGAATATCCTGCTGCCCTTCTTTGATGCACGATAGTCCCAGGCTGATTTTTCTTGTGACGAAATCCCTGCCGCGCAAGGGCGATTCATGGTTAAACAGAATGCCGGAGCATGCGAAGAGGTTGTGGGAGTCACGGTAGTTCACCGTCATCCAGTGGCCATATAACTTGGCCACTCCATAGGGATTTCTGGGATAGAAGGGCGTGGTTTCCGTCTGCGGGGTGGTCTGCGCCTTGCCAAACATTTCTGACGTTGAGGCTTGATAAAAGCGGATGTCAGGATCGGCTGCCAAAATAGCCGCGAGAAGGCGCGTGACAGCCAATCCTCCGGCATTTCCAGCATAAATTGGATGTTCAAAAGAAGTTCCGACGAAGCTGGGAGAGGCAAGATTATAGATTTCATCCGGATTAGTCGTCTTGATGGCATCGTAGATGCTGTCATAATTTAAAAGATCTATTTCAATTAGATTTGTTTTATCCAGAATTTCAAGCTCTCTCAATCGCCATATATTAGCGGTAGCCAAGTGGCGTACTGTTCCGTAGACACGATATCCTTTTGAAATCAGAAGCTGAGAAAGATAGGCGCCATCTTGCCCGGTGATGCCTGTGATAAGGGCACATTTACTCATACAGACTTCTCCGGGAGATTGGATGTAAATAACAGGAAATTATTATTCTGTTTTATTTTCTAGAGAAATAAGAGGCGGCTCTTTCTGTGGGAGAGTTCTCCCATAACCATCTTCGAAGCGAACGATATCGTCTTCTCCCAGATATCCACCCGACTGCACCTCGATCAAATGCAAGGGGACCTTGCCCGGATTTTCCAAACGATGGGTTTGGCCAGCCCGAATATAGGTGGATTCATTTTCGTGAAGCAGGAAGGTTTCCGCCCCACGGGTTACAAGGGCGGTTCCAGTGACGACGATCCAATGTTCGGCCCGGTGATGGTGCATCTGCAACGAGAGCCGCTCACCGGGTTGGACGACGATGCGTTTCACCTGAAAGCGCTCACCGCGATCGATGCCGCGATAATGTCCCCAAGGACGATGGACGGTACTGTGCAGCGCGTGCTCGTCCCGGTTCGCTTTTTTAAGGCGTTCGACGATCTGTTTGACGTCCTGGACCTTGCCGCGATCAATCACCAGGACCGCATCGTCCGTCGCGACCACCACGACATTGCACAACCCCGCCACGGCCACGAGACGGTGATCGGAGCGAATATAGGACCCTTCGACGTCCTGGAGCAGAACGTCGCCAAGAGCCACGTTGTCCTGCGCGTCCTTGGGGCCGATTTCCCACAAGGCCGACCAGGCTCCCAGATCACTCCACCCCATCTCGACGGGAAAGACGGCGGCATTGGCCGTTTTTTCCATGACGGCATAATCGATGGAATCCGCTGGAGAAGCGGCGAAGGCCGCCGCATCAAGCCGGCAAAAGCTCAAATCCCGCTGACCCTGGGCAAGAGCTTGGCTGCAGGCTTCGATAATTTTGGAGTTCGTGCGCCCCAATTCGGCGAGATAGGCCTTGGCGGAAAACAGAAAGATGCCGCTGTTCCAGAGATAGGACCCTTCGGCCAGATAGCTTTCCGCCGTCTGCAGATTGGGCTTCTCGACGAACCGCTCGACCCTGAGCACGCCGGTGAAAGGGGCGAAAGATCCGCCGGCTTTGATATAGCCATAGCCGGTTTCCGGGGCGTTGGGAGTGATCCCGAAGGTCACCAAGGCTCCGGCGCGCGCCGCCGGCGCCGCTTGATCAATGGCGGCGAGGAAAGCGTCGGCGTTCTGGATGACATGATCGGAAGGCATCACCAACATGATGGGATCGCTGGCGCTTTCCAAAAGTTTGAGCGCCGCCACCGCCACTGCCGGAGCGGTGTTGCGGCCGACGGGTTCGAGAATGATCGCCGTAGGCTGACAGGCCGCGGCCCGCAATTGTTCGGCCACGATGAAGCGATGCTCATCGTTGCAAATGACCAGAGGGGCGGTAAACCGCTCGCCAGAGGCCCGAAGGGCGGTCTCCTGGATCATCGTCAGTTCGCTGACCAGGGGTAGGAACTGTTTGGGGTAGAGGGCACGCGACAAGGGCCATAGGCGACTGCCCGAGCCCCCCGACAAGATCACCGGGGTTATCGGCGCGCTGGCGGACTGAGAAGCCATGGTCGTTCCCTTCTCCTGATCATCCTGATCCATCATCTTAGCCGTGGGACGTCGGGGTGGTCATCAGGTCTGGTGGTGTCAGGCCGGCGTCGACCAGATAGTCGGCCAGGTCTTTGGTCAGGATCGTCAGGTCGGTCTCCGTTTTGGCCTCGGCGCGGGCCACCAGAACCGCCTGGGTATTCGATGCGCGCAAAAGCCACCAGCCCTGGGGGCGCAGAACCCGCACGCCATCGACTTCGGACATCTCGGCGCCTTCTTTCTTCAAGCGGGCGCGCACCGTTTCGATCACCCCGACCTTGGCGTCATCGGCGCACTCAAAACGCAATTCCGGGGTATTGACCAAGCGGGGCAGGGTGTCGAACCACTCGCCCAGGGTTCCCGGCAAGCGGGCGACGATCGACAGCAGGCGGGTTGCGGCATAAAGGGCATCGTCGAAGCCGTAATAGCGATCGGCGAAGAAGATGTGACCGCTCATCTCGCCGGCGAGGGGCGAGCCGATTTCGGCCATCAGGGTCTTGATCAGGGAATGACCGGTGCGCCCGACAACCGGGCGGCCCCCCATCGCCGCGATCTGATCAAACAGCAGCTGGCTGGCTTTGACGTCGGCGATGATCGGAGCGCCCGGATGGGCGGCCAAAACCTCTTTGGCCAGCAGAACCATGAACTGGTCACCCCACAGAATGCGCCCACGGTCATCGACCACGCCCAGGCGGTCGCCGTCGCCGTCGAAGGCGATGCCAAGGGCGGCTTTTTCGCTGGCGACGGCCTCTTGCAGTTGAACCAGGGTATGGGGGTCGGTGGGATCGGGATGATGGTTGGGGAAGTGGCCATCAATGGCGGCATTGATCACCACATGGCGTCCGGGCAGCCGGGCGACCAGCGCTTGAAGCATATCCCCGGCAGCCCCGTTGCCCGGGTCCCAGACCACGGTCAGATCCTTGCCGCCGGCGGAAAAGCCGCCCAGCAGGGCTTTCAAATAATCGGCGCGGACGTCAACCGTCTGGACCGTGGCCGAGCCGGAGGCCCAGGACCCGCTCGCGGCCATCTCCCCCAGGGCACGGATGCCGTCCCCGAAGAACGGCTTGCCGCCCTTCATCATCTTGAAGCCATTGTGATTGGGCGGATTATGCGAGCCGGTGATCTGGATAGCGCCCGCCGTGCCCAAGGTTTTTTGGGCGAAATAGAGCATCGGCGTGGGGCCAAGGCCGATCCGGATCACGGCGGTTCCAGAGGCCAGGAGCCCCTCCACCACGGCTTCTTCCAGTTCAGGCGATGACAATCTGCCATCACGACCCACGCAAACCCGCGTTTCTCGTCCTTCTTCGCGCACCATCGTGCCAAAGGCTTGTCCGATGGCGCGGGCATCGGCCGTCGACAGGGTTTCGCCGATGATTCCCCGGATATCGTATTCCCGCAGAATGGATGGGTGGAACTGGTGCACGGGGTCGTCCTTTCGTGACGAAGAGGGCGCGGGCCAGATCTTTGCCCCTGAAAAGTCCTACCCCTTAATTAGGCGCTTCAACCGTTCCTGGAAAGAAACCGGAATACGACTGACCAAAGGGAAGAGGCTGGGGTGGGCCAAAAGGGTAATCAAAGAGCGCCAGATCCGTTGCCGCACGACTTTCAGATCGCCCCAACACTGTAGGCGTCGCCGGCGCGCCCCGGCGCGATCGAGGGCTTGCCCAATAAGCTCGCCGATTTCCCGCTCTGGAAGGCGCGCGCGTGCTTTCTCCGGAAAAACCTCGGCAAGATAGCCTTCGCGATAAAAATCCACCCGGGGCGTGCTTTGCGGCGAGAGGGCAGGGGCCTCCGGGGAGGCGGGGATTTCCCCGGCGCGCAGCCTCCCGAAGAACGCCGCCGCTGTGGAAGCATCGACGTTCCAGGGCAGAACCCAGGACAAAGGGCGGCCGAGGATGCGCTCTGGTGGGGCGCCAAGATCGCTGACCACCACCGGCAATCCGGCGGCCATGACCTCGCTCAAAGTGTAGCTGTAGGTTTCCGGCCAACCGGCCGGCAGCCAAGCCACATGGGGAGCGATGCGCTCCAAATGCCCGGCGATCTCCTCGGGGTGGTAGCGGCCATGGGCGGTCAGTCGCCCCCGCGCGCGATGCAGCGGTCGGTAGCCATAGCCGAGAAGGTGGATTTCCAAGGGAAGATCGCCCCGGGCCGCCTCGCGTGCCGTCGCTTCGACCAGATCGGCGCCCTTGGCCCGGCTCAGGGCGCCAAGCACCAGGATACGCAAGGGTTCGGTCGTCCCACAGGGACGCAGGAGAGGGGGCGGCGCGTTGGTGGCGAGGCCCTGGGCGTCGGGATGGGGGATGGCGCGAAAGGAGAGGGCGGGCAGCATCCGCTTCAGGCGGTTCGCGGTATCGGCGCTGGGCGCGAACAACCGCTCGGCCCGGCTCAAACGGGCGACCATCGCCGCGCGCCAAGACGTGATATCGCCGGCTTCGGTCTTCGGCGCCTGGGCCAGACAAGCATCGCAGAGCGCCCGCTCTTCGGGCTGGCCGCAATAGCGGGAGCCTGGACCGCAGAGCATGACCCGCGGACAGCCAGCGTGAAAATCATGGGCGGTGAAGTCAAAGGGAATGGAAAGCTGTTCGGGCAGATCCAAAAGCCGTTCGGGAACGCCCAGCATATGGTGAAGATGCAGGCGGTTCACCCCCGCATAGCGCAACAGATCAAGCAGCCCGTCCCAGTCTTGCTCCAGATCGAAGGGCAGGGCGTCGCCGCCCAGGGAAGCGGGTAAGGTCACAACGGCGGTATTACGCGGCCCCGGCGTCAGCAAAAGCCCCCAGGCCCGCCCTTCAAGGGCCTTCGCCAGTTCGTGGACATGGCTCAGGGTGCCGCCGCCATGGTTATGGGTAACGAACAGCAGCACCGGCAAGGCGCTTTGGCGCAGGATGCCGAGGGCGGCGCGCCAGCGCATGTTTTGGGCCGGATCCTGGTTGATATGGAGCTGGACCACCCGGCGATAATCGGGATGAAGGGCCAGCAACTGGCGCATGGCGCTATCCAGACGCTCCTGATTGACCCCGAAACTGACGTTGCCCGAGTGATAAACGAAGGTGTCGGCGGCGAGCACGTTGCGCCACCCCCGGTGATGGGCCCGGCGGCAGAAGTCGTTTTCCTCGCCATAGCCCTTGCCGAAGGCCTCGGCATTGAACAGGCCGACCTCATCAAGGCAATCGCGGCGGATGTAAAAGGCGAAGCCCACCCCGGTTGGAATATCGATGCTCAGTCCGGGATTGGCGGCGGCGAAGGCCCTGTCGACCCCGGCCACGTCCAGCCCGGGGGGCAAAGGATTGTCCTGGCAGAACCGGGGCCAGCTGCAGATCGTCGCGTTATTGGAAAAGGGCGTGACCGTGCCGATCCGCCGATCGGCATAGGCCGCCGCGCGCAGCCGCGCCACCCAGTCGCCGGCAACCTCGGTATCGCTGTTGAGCAGCAGGACGTCGCGCTCGGGCTCCAACGCCATGCCCCGGTTGACGGTGCCGACGAAACCAAGGTTTTCGGGGTTGTGGAGCAGTCTTATCCGCCGATCGCCGGCCGCGCGGTCCTTCAGATAGGCGACCAGGGCGGGGTCGGGGCTGTGGTCATCGATAACGATGAGACCGTCGGCGGCGGGAAGCGTCGCCAGAACGCTCTCCAGGCACAGCCTGGTTTCCTCCAGCCCCTTATAGACCGGAATGATGATATCGACGGGGCGGGGGCGCGGCGGGGTGGGGAGAGTGGACATGACGAAGGTTTGGCCCGCGCCGGGCCAAGAATCAATGGTCTCGTCGCCTTCGCCCCGCGTTAGACGAGCGCCGCCAGATCGTCAAAGCCGATGCCGATCAGCTTAATCGAGGAATCCACCCCGAAACTCAAAAGGATATCGCCGTCCGTGGTTTCGGAGATTTGGGCATTGGTCACGTTGATGGTGTCGGCGACAACGATGGAATCCGTGCCCACCTGATAGCCGGTCAAGGCGATATGGCCGCCGGTGTATTGGACGACTTCGGTCAGGCTGGCCGACAAGGTGGTCAGAGGGCCATTGACGGTTACGCTATGGGAGGCACTTTCCGATGCCGGCGTCAGGGAGGTTTCCGGGACGGTCAGTCCCGACTCCGTCGCTTTATCTTCAACGGGTTTGGTGGTGACAAGGCTGTCGGAGTCCGACGGGCCCTTCAGGAAAGTCAGCTTGAGAACGGCCAAGTCCTTTGCTTCGGCCGCATTGGCCAGGGTCAGCGAGGAGGCGGCCGTCGTCGAACTGACCTGCTCGGTAACGCCCGAGGCGACCACCGCCACGCCGGCCGTCTGGGCGGCGCTGGCTTCGGCGCGGGCCGGCGTCGCGGTACTGGTGGCGGTGGCTTCCCCTGTTTGGGCGACCTTGCCTTGCGGATCTCCCGGATGGGGCTCGCCGGGGATGGGGGTCTGCTCGAGGGCGGCCAACTCGCTCAGGGTCATCATCGGGTGGTTCTGGAAGGTCTCGGTCCGCTCCAGGGAGACGGTCTGGATCTCGGTGCTGACCGGAACGCCATGGCTGGGGACGGGGTGATCGGTTTGGGCGTCGTTATGGGCAAGCACCGTCTTCAGCGCCTCGGTCTTCAAGGGCGCGTTCGCCTGCCCGTAAAGGTCGTCGCTCCCGTCGAACCCGGTCTTCTGATCGTTGATCTGGGCCAGCGGCGTGATCTCGTGGTGCGTGGGATCCTGGCTGGGCGGCGCGGCAGGGGCGGCGGTTTTTTTCGGCCAGGGAATGGGCTAGGTCGGGGGCGCGATCCTCGCTCAGGCCGATCTTTTCCAGGAAGGACGGATCGGATTGCGCGGCGACCATGGCGAAGGCCAGGGCCGAGGCCATGCTGGTGGCCTGGAACAAGAAACCGCTGCCGCCGCCTTGATGGCCGGCGTCCGTCGCCTGCCCCGAGCCCTCCGAGCCCCGACCGCGACCATCGGATTTGTGGTCGCCATCGCCGTCATGGCCGCCGTCGGCCAAGGCCTTGCGACTGTGCAGCAAAGCCGTGGCGATAAAGGCGGTGAGGACGATCGAGGGGTGGAGGTGGAGCTTGCGGACATTGCCCGGGCGCTCGGGCTTGGGGAAGACCAGCGGCTGGCTTTCGACGATCTGATCGATCAGATGGCGGAAATCGCGGCCGCGCAAGGTGGTGCCGGCGGCCGAGGCGACGACCACGAACAGGCCATCGATGCGGGCGAAATGGGCGATGACATCGCCGCTTTCGGGATCGTAGAAGACGAACCACGGCTCGCCCTCGTCGGACAGCCCCATATCGGTCGCCACCGACATGCCCGAGCGGCCGAGAAGATCGGTGATCCGATACAGCTCGGCCAGCTGCTGATTCGTCCAGCCTTCGACCTTGACGGTCTTTTCCGCCCGGTGGGCCCGGCCGAAGGAAAGAATCCGCGACGCCATGATGGCACCCTCACCTTATGTCGGACAGGCGGTCTTAACGCTGATGATCGATCCGGCCGAACAAGATGTCATAGGTGACGGGATCATAAAAGCTCATCATTTTCTTGACGAAGGGAATGACGTCTAGATTGAGAGCTTTCGCCCAGGATTCATAACGGTCCGGCGGCACGCGGCCGCGACCGGCCTCTACCTGGGAAATAAAGGTGTAATAATCAACGCTGATGCGTTTGGCCAATTCCCGTTGAGAGATGCCGTGAGTCTCGCGCATCGTCTTCAACCAACGACCAGCTTCCTGACGCAACTTCAGGGCCTCAGGGCCACCGCCTTGTTGTGGATGGGAATACATGGTGACTCACCCGAAAGGCCAAAGGAGCTATCTTTTTTGGGGGAAAGGGCGCCGGAGCGCCCCAAGATTACTAGGATACTAGTTGCTGTACCCCGGGAAGTCGAGCCCATTCTTGCCATAATCGAGTCCACGACCATGCTGGCCGGCTTACTCCTCGATCAAACCGTGGAACAGGGCGTCTTCCAGGGGCTTGAGGAAGTAGTGAAGAACGGTGCGCTCGCCGGTTTTGATCATCACGTCGACGGGCATGCCGGCGCGCAGGGCCAGTCCGCCCAGCTTGGCCAGTTCCTCGTCCGAGACCTCGATCCGCGCCTTGTAATAAGATGAGCTATCGCGCTCGTTGACGAAACGGTCGGCCGAAACCTGGGACAGCACCCCGTCGATGATCGGGATGGTGCGGGAATTGAAGGCCGAGAACCGCACTTCGGTGTCCATGCCGGGAACGACATTGTCGATGTCGCGCGGCGAAATCTGGGCCTCGATGACTAGGCGATCGTCTTCGGGCACGATCTCCATCAGCGTTTCACCGGGTTTGATGATGCCGCCCAGGGTATGAACCGCGAGGTTCTGGATCACCCCTGCCTGCGAGGCGAGGAGGACGGTTCGGCTCAGCACATCGGTCGCCACCGTGCCGCGTTCGCGCAGTTCCGACAGTTTGGTCTGGACCTCGCGCAGCTGGCCGACGACGTCTTCGCGGAATTGCTGGCGGGTCTGGATGATCTGCAGTTCCGCTTCGCCAACCGCTTGTTCGGCTCGCGCCATCGACGAGGTATCGGTGCCGACCTCGCCTTCCAGCCGGGTCATTTCCCGTTCCATCGCCAGGATGCGGGTGCGCGGGGTATAGCCCTTGGCCAGCAATTCGCGCAGGCCGACGATTTCGTCTTGGAAGATTTCAAGCTGGCGCTTCTTGGATTGGCGCTGAACCTTCAGCCCTTCGATCTCCTGGCGGCTTTGGGCGATGCGCTTTTGCAAGATGGCGACTTGGCCTTCGATCGACTTATGGCGCTCATCGAACTGCTGCTGCTGGGCCTGAAGGATTTCCGCCGTTTCCGGCTTGAGCTTGGCGACGGCGATCAGATCGGGGGGGAAGGTGATGGTCTTTTGCTCGTCGCGTTCGGCGACAAGGCGGGCCTCCAGGGCCTGATAGGTTTCAAACTGATTGCTGACCACCGCCGCGCTGGCCAGGGCCTGGGTGGTTTCCAGGCGGATCAGCGGATCGCCCTGGTGCACCCGGTCGCCTTCCTTGACCAGAATTTCCTTGATGATGCCGCCTTCAAGGTGCTGAACGGTCTTGCGGTTGCTTTCAACAACGATGGTGCCCGGGGCGCCCACGGCGCTTGACAGCGGCGCCGTCGCCGCCCACAGCCCGAGGCCGCCAAAGGCGACCAGGATGATCAACCAGCCCGCCCTGATCGTCTGGCGCGAATCGGTCACGACCTTGGGAATGGACAGCATCCCCTCGGTCCAGCGCGCCGGCGTGGTGTCGCCCGGCATCTTGGCCGATGCCTTGGCCGGCGTTTGGGCCGGCGCCGTCGTCGACGGGGCGGGGGGCGCCGGGGGCTCGGCCGGCGGCCGGGCCTCGGGCGGGGGGACGATGGCTTGGGGGGTGAGGCTAGACGAGGTCATGGTCGCTTAAATCCCCGGCGTGGCGGTGATCTGAACGGGAGCGTCCTGGCTGGCCACCGCCCGCGGTCGGGCGAATTTCGACAGCACATCGGCGCGCGGCCCCTTCATTTCAACCAGCCCGCCCTTGAGCACGAGCACCGTATCGACGGCATTGAGCAGGGTCGGCTTATGGGTGATCACCACCACCGTCTGGCCGGCCGCCCGCATGCCGTCAATGGCCACCATCAGGGCGGCTTCGCCATCGGCATCAAGGCTGGCGTTGGGTTCGTCAAGCACCACCAGCACCGGATCGTTATAGACCGCCCGGGCCAGGGCGATGCGCTGGCGCTGGCCGCCCGACAGGGCCTGACCGCCGACGCCGATCTTGGTGTCATAGCCTTCGGGCAGCTTCTGCACCATGTCGTGGACCCCCGCCTTGCGGGCGGCGGCGATCACCTTGTCGGGGTCGATATCGCCGAAGCGGGCGATGTTTTCGGCGACGCTGCCGTCGAACAATTCCACATCCTGGGGCAGATAGCCAAGATGGGGGCCGATCTCCTCGGATTTCCAATGGCGCAGGTCGTTGCCGTCCAGGCGGACGATCCCCTGAACGGGCGGCCAGACCCCGACCAGGGCGCGGGCCAGGGTCGATTTTCCCGCCGCGCTGGGGCCGATGACGCCGAGAACCTCGCCCGGGGCGATATCCAAGGTCACGCCGCGCAAAGCCGGAACGCTGCTGCCCGGCGGCACGATCACCACCTGCTGCAGGCTCACCCGCCCTTCGGGGCGGGGCAGGGTCATGGTGTCCTTGCCGGCGGCGTTATTGGCCAAAAGATCTGTCAGCCGCTCATAGGCGCCGCGCGCGGCGACCAGCCCCTTCCATTGGCCGACGGCCATTTCAACGGGCTGCAGCGCCCGGCCCATGATGATCGAGGCGGCGATCATCGTGCCCGGCGAGATTTCGCTGTGGATGGCCAGATAGGCGCCGGTGCCGAGAATGGCCACCTGCAGCCCCATGCGGAAGGATTTCGACGCCGCCATCACCGCCGAGGCGCGGTCCGAGGCCTTGGCCTGCAGGCCGATCACCGCGTCGTGCCGCTCGCTCCACCGCCGCTGGATGTTGGACATCATGCCCATGGCTTCCAACACTTCGGCATTGCGCAAGCTGGAGCTGACATAGTTGTTGGCGTGCATCGACACCGTGCCGGCGTCTTTGAGCAAGCCGCGGGTGCCCAGGTTGTTCACGATCGCCAGGGCGAAAACCACGATGGCGCCAAACAGCGACACCAGACCCAGCAGCGGGTGCAAAACGAAGCCCAAGGCGATGAACAGCGGCGCCCAGGGGGCGTCGCAAAACACGATCAGCCCCGATCCGGTCAGGAATTCGCGCAAGGTGTCCAAATCGCGCAGGGCCTGGGTATAGCCCGCCGCCGGCCGCCTCACCGCCTGCTGGAAGACCGAACTAAACACCCGGGTGTTGAGCTCGGTATCGATCAGGGCGCCGGTGCGCACCAGGATGCGCGAGCGCACCGCCTCGATCAGCCCAAGCACGATCAGGGCGCCGACGGCGGCGAGGGTCAACACCACCAGGGTCGAATTCGAGCGGCTGGTCAGCACCCGATCGTAAACCTGCAGCATGTAAAGCGGCGAAACGAACAACAGAAGATTGATAAAGAAACTGAACGCCATGGTCGACACGAAGCCGCCGCGGGCCTTTTTCAAGGCCTCCTGCAGTTCGGTGACGACCTTTTGGCTTTGCGGTTTCGCCTTGGGAACGAGAGCCACCTCTGCCGATCCCTTCTTTCTTAGCCGATGTCATGGGGAAGGCCACACTTGTGTGGCGTCGGCCGCACCCTATCAGTCCGCGTAAAACGGCGCGAGCGATATTTGCCCCACCCCCTTGCCGCTTAAGGATAGGTGAAATAAGCCGGCAGATCGGCCAATACCGGCTGGCGGGCGTCCTTGTCCGACAGGATCGCCGCCCCTGGGCTGACCGGCCATTCGATGCCGAGCGCCGGATCGTTCCACAAAAGCCCCTTGTCATGATCGGGGGAATAGGGGGCGCTGACCTTATACAGCACCTCGGTATCGGGCTCGATCGTGCACAGGCCATGGGCGAAGCCGGCCGGAATCAGGATCTGGTTCCAGGCCGCCGCCGAGATCACCGCCGAGACGGACTGGCCGTAAGTCGGCGAGCCCACCCGCAAATCCACCGCGACATCGAAGAGGGCGCCGCGCACGACGCGGATCAGCTTGTCCTGGGCGAAGGGCGGGGTTTGGAAATGCAGGCCGCGCACCGTGCCGGCCTTCGCCGAAAAGGAATGGTTGTCCTGGATGAACTCCAGGGTGATGCCAACCTCGGCCAGGGCGACCTTGTTATAGGTTTCGGAAAAGAACCCGCGATCATCGCCGAATTTGGCGGGGCGGAGGATCTTGACCTCGGCGATATCCAGATGGGTGACCTCGACGGCCATGCGAGCCTCCTGCAGCGGCGGAAAACGGAACTGCGGCTGGCCTAACCGAGAGCCGGCTCAAAGGCAATAAAAAGCAAGACAGGGGGATAAAAGGGGTCAGACCCCAAATTTAAGGGGTCAGACCCCTTTTATCCCCTTTTTATCCGGCCGGCTTTTACCCCATTGGTCAAAGCCTTGCCGGGCCGGAAAATCCCTTGGGAAAAAGAAGATGTCGTCCTTTGTTCACGCAAAAAGGGTTTGTGAGCCCCCCTCTTGTGTGATAGTTACCAGTGTGTCAGTTGCTATACGGGCTCTGGCAGCCACGGGTCCATAGTACCCCAGGACCTGCTCGGGGTCGACCTTTTCGGCAGCGTGGGGTTCCCCGCTATCGAAGTGGTTGATCCCACTTCGGAAAGGTCCTGATCTGTCCTTTCCTTTGGTTTAGAGATCTCAACCAAACTCTGGAGCATATCCAATGTCTCTCGCTTTTAACGCCACCTACTACCTGACGGCCTATCCGGACGTCGCCAAGGCGGTGTCGCTGGGCCAGTTCGCCAGCGCCGAGGCCCATTACAACCTGTTCGGCGCCAAGGAACTGCGCAACCCCAACAGCTATTTCGACGCCAACTACTACGCCGCCCAGAACCCCGACGTTCTGAACGCCGTGTCCAATGGCGCCTTCCCCAGCGTTTGGGCCCACTTCCTCGCCTACGGCGCCGCCGAAGAGCGCGCCCCCTCGACCGCCCTCGCTGCTTTCAACGAGACCAGCTATCTGGCCGCCAACCCTGACGTCGCCGCCGCCGTGACCGCCGGCAGCATGCCGTCGGCCCTCTACCACTTCCTGGCTTTCGGCGTCGACGAAGGCCGTAGCGGCTCGGGCGTGACCATTGGCGAGAACGTGGGCCAGACTTACACCCTTACGACGGGTGTGGATGCTCTGACCGGCACCGCCAATAACGACACATTCAATGGCTATGTGAACGTCACTGCGAACTCTACTAACAGCACCTTTACTGCTTCTGATTCGATCGACGGCGGTGCCGGCAAGGACAGCCTGCATATCACGGTCGAAGGGAATGCCGCTGGATCGCTTCCCGCCGCGACCATCACTTCGGTTGAAAATTTCTTCGTCCGTGAAGTTGGCGGTACGGCTGGTTCCTACGATTTTGGCACGGTTCTCGGTGAGGAGCAGGTTTGGTCGGATCGTTCGACCGACGCCGTTACCTTCGCCAACCTTGCCGCCGGAACGACTGTCGGCCTCAAGGGCGACGGCGCAACGGTTCTTGGCAATGTGACCTTCGAGCAGGTGACGGCTGCCGCGGCTGTCAACATTGCGATCGATGGCGTAGGCACGACCGGTGCGCCGACGATCACCAATGGCGTTGCCGCCAATGCGATCACCACCAACCCGACTGTAGCCACCATCACCTCGACGGGTGTTGCGAACACGGTTGGTGCTATTGATCTGACGGAGACCGCTGGCTCTGCTACGGCCGGTATCGCCACGCTCAACATCAATGCGGAGACCAATCTGACCGCCACGCTCGTGGCGGCTGATTTCAACACCACCGGGGCCGCTCTGAAGGTTGCTGGGCTTGCTTCGAGCGTTGATGTTGGCTCGTTGGGTGTGTTCAAGACCATTGATGCAAGCGGTCTGACTGCCGGCGGTGTGACCGTTGGCCTCAACGCTGTGACGACCAGCTTCGCGGGTGGCGCGGGCAACGATGTCGTTACTACGGCGGCTCTTGCTGCGACGGTTGCTGCCTCGGCGATCAATGCGGGTGCTGGTACTGCGGATCGCCTTGTGGTGAATGCTACCACTGATGTGGATACTGCTGCTGAGGCCCAGCACTACGCTGGCTTCGAGGTTCTGCAGGTCGGGGCTGGCGTCACGGCGGATGCGAGCCTTTTCACCAACTCCGCCATCAACGCTGTCCGCTTTACGGGCTCGGGTACCATCAATGGTCTGAATGCCACACAGGCCGCTAACGTGACGGTGACCGCTAACGCGACCCCGGTGATTGGCATTACGGGGGCATCCGACGTTGGTCAGATTGACACCGTAAAGATCACGGCTGACGATGGTGCCGCCGCCGTCAGCACTATCACACTCGCCAACGTTAATGCGGCTGGTGTTGAGAACCTTCAGTTCGTTGCCACTGACGCGATTACCGTTAGCTCTCTGACAAGTTCTGCGGCCGTGACCGGCATCACCGTCACCGGGGCGCACGATGTCTCGATCACGACCGGGGCGCTTGGTGTAAACGTGAACACGGCCATTGATGCTTCGGCCTTGACTGGTGCGTTCACGCTTGATGCTTCGGCGGCAACTGGGGCAAATGGCTTGTCTGTTACCAGCGGAACTGGCAACGACACCATCACCGGAACGGCCAACGCTGATATCATCCGGGTTGGTGCGGGCAACGATACGGTCACTGCGGGTGCGGGAATCGATAGGATCGATCTCGGCGCTGGCAATGACACGGTCGTCTTCGGCGAAGCCTTCGCGGCTGGCAACGCCAACCACGATGTCGTCACTGGGTTCACTTTCGGCGCTGCGTCGGAGGACAAGTACGACATCGGCTTTACCGTTGCGAACGGTACGACCAACGCGACTGCTAACCTTGCCGCGCTTGCGCCGGTGGCTGTTGCCGACAACGGTTCGGCTTCCGCCAATGACGTGATCTTCACGTTCAGCGGTGCTAATGATAAGCTCGCCGCGAATACGACCGCGACTACCGCTGTCGCTAATGCAGTGACCGCCCTGACCAGCGGTGGTGATTTCGCTGCGTCGAATGTTACTGCCGGTGATAGCCTTGTGCTTGTGCTGGATAATGGAACCGACTCGTTCATCTTCCATTATGTCGCTGATGCGACTCCGGCTACGACGTCGGCTGCCGATCTTGAGTTGATCGGAGTGGTTACGGGGCAGCTTGCCAGCCAGGTTGTCACGGGCGACTTCATCTAATATTGGACCATTTTAGGCCTGCCCTTTTGCGGCAGGCCTACCACTTTCTTAAAATGGCAGGAGGTCTATACAGACCTCCTGCCATTTTTATGATAGAAAGAGGGAATAAAAAGGGGTCTGACCCTTTTTTATTCGATGAATCCCGGTTCCACGTGGTCTAAACTGGGCTCTCGCACTCGCCTTGATCCTTTCTAGCCGGACCCCGCGTCGTGACCTTTGCTGAGCCGGATGCCAAGCCCCGATCGGGGGCCCGGCGGCTTTTGCCCAATGAACCCCGCATCCTCCATCCCGTTGCCCAGGCGGCATTGACCGCCCGCCACCTGCTGCCGGTTCTCGACGCGGTGGAGGCCTGCCTGCTGGCCGTGCGCGGCGACTTGGATAGCCAATTGCGTCGCCTGCAACCGATGAAACTGGGCAAATCCTATCCGCTGGGCCAATGCCTGGAGATCGCCCAGGCTGTTCATCACCGCCTGCGTCGCCTGGACGAGGCTGGGCTATCGGCCGAGGCGATAACGGGCCTGCGCGCGCTGCGCGCCTTTCAGCGGGCCGGCGGCGCCTTTCGCCAAGTGTGGGGTGATTTGCGCGGCGAGTATTTCCAGAACGCCTTTCAGGTCGGCACGCTTTATATCGACGTGGCCAACGACACGGTGACGCCGACCAAGCCCAAGGTGGAAATCCTGCCGTTTGAAGCGGCGCGCTTCATCCCGATCACGGATTTCCGCCATTTTGAACGGATCGCCCGCCGCTACTGGCAAGGCGAGATTTACCCCAACCATCTGCTGCCCACCCTGGCGCCCCATTGCCCGCTGATCCATGTCGGCCCGACGGGCCGGATCATGCTGCATGACGTCACAGACTATATGTTGGCGCTGACGCGCGCCCAGGGGTTCGCCCCCAGCGCGGCCGTGTTGGCCGATACGCCAATGCCGCTTGAGCTGTTCGAGCCCCTTCGCCAGATCCTGGGTGCGGCTTTGGCCGGCCCTTTGCGCGGGATGGGCCACCGGCTTGCCCTCAGCCCCGAGCAGGGCCGCCGGCAGGCCCTGGACGCCTGCCGCCACGCCCGCGCCAAGCGCTGGCACCACGCGCCGCAGATCCTGGCGGAGAGTGTGGAAAGCGCCCAGCGGGTCAACCGCTGCCTGGCCCAGGCGCCGCGCTTGCCGTTGGCTCTTTCGCCGACCCCTTCGCCAAGCCCCCTGTCCCCTCCCGTCAAGGATACCCCCATGCCCACCCTGCGCATCGATGACCGCGACTACGACCTCGACAGCCTGTCGGCGGAAGCTAAGGCGCATGTGGCCGGCATCCAGTTCGTCGACCAGGAGCTGGCCCGCCTGCAGGCCCATGCCACCGCCCTGCAAACCGCCCGCGCCGCCTATGTGGGCGCCCTGAAAGCCGCCTTGCCAAAAACAACCAAGATAAACGGGGTCTGACCCCTTTTAAGCTTTATAAGCGCCCCTGTCAGGAAACGAGATGCTGGCGGAACCACGCCGCCACGTCTTCTTCGGAAAGACTACCACCAGCGATCGCTTCGACAATTCGCACAGCTTCCCGCTTGTCGACCCCCTGCAGGCGGTAGCCATTATCGACAAGGAAAAGCCGGGCGACCACCCAGGCCGTTCGCTTGTTGCCATCGGCAAAGCCGTGATTGCGCGCCAGTCCATAAGCATAGGCGGCGGCGAGGGTCGCCGCGTCGGGAGAGTTATAGGCCGCCCGGTTGCGGGGTCGGGCCAAAGCCGACTCCACCGCGCCCTGGTCGCGAAGGCCATCGAGCCCTCCATGCTCGGCAAGCTGCCGATCATGCACGGCGTAAACGGTTTTCAGGCCAACCCAGCGCCAGATCGTCATTTCGCCAGAGCGCGCAAAATATCGCGGTCGTCGTGCATGATCTCTTCCGCCAGGGCCATCTGGCGCTCGAAATCGGGATCGCAAGCCGTCAGGCGATACCCCCCATCGGGGGCTTCGGTGAGGTAGAGCGTGTCACCCTTCTGGACTTTCAGACGGGCCAGGGCTTCCTTGGTCAGGATGACGCCGGCCGAGGCTCCGACCGTGGTGACCTTGAAGGTGAGCATGGCGTTCTCTCCTGTGATTATAAGGAATATTATATAGGGGGAGGAGATCAATCGCCACTAAGCTTAAAAGGGGTCAGACCCCTTCTCTTTTGACCGATTTGGCCGTAGACTGGCGATCATGCCCAGACGCCCCCGCCTTGATCTTCCCGGTGTTCCCCAGCACGTTGTTCAGCGTGGGGTCGACCGTCAACCGGTGTTCTTTTGCGAGGAGGACCGGGCGGTTTTCCTGCACTGGCTGGGCGCCGCCCTGGCCCGGCGCGGCCTGGACCTGCACGCCTATTGCCTGATGACCAACCACATCCACCTGCTGGTCTCGGCCCCCTCCTCGGCCGATCTGGGGGCGGTGATGCAGGACATGGGGCGGCGCTACGGGCAATACGTCAACCGCCAGCGCCAGCGCTTTGGCGGCCTGTGGCAGGGGCGCTACAAGGCCGGCTATATCCAGGACGAGGCCTATCTGCTGGCCTGCATGCGCTATATCGAGCTTAATCCTGTGCGCGCCGGCATGGTCGCGGACCCGGCCGCTTATCGCTGGAGCAGCTACCGCGCCAACGCCCTGGGCGCGGCGAACGCGTTGGTCACCCCCCATGAGGTCTACCGCCAGTTGGCCGCCGACGCCGACGGCCGCGCCCGGGCCTATCGCGCCCTGGTCTCCGATGGGGTGGCGGACGATCCGGCTTGGGATCTGATCCGCCTGGCGACGGGGCAAGGGGCCCTGATCGGCGAGGCCGGCTTCGCCGAGCGGATCGGCCGCGACCTTGGCCACTCCGTCACCCCCCGCCCGCGCGGCCGGCCGCGCAAGGATAAAACGAGTAAAACGGAGTAAAACGGGGTCTGACCCCTTTTAAAGAAAGAGGGTGTCGCGTTTCCCGACGCGGGCTCACGCGTTACACTCCTTCCTCCCCTCGTTCTTCCTGGAGACCGTACCATGCGCCTGTGTCTTGCGGCTTTTCTCCTGGCCGTCCCGGTCCTGCCGGCCGCGGCCGCCGAATGCTCCTTTCCCGATCGGCCGCCGGCGGCGGCGATGGCTGGGCAAACCCGTTTCGTCAATGACTGCGGCCAGCCTTACGAGATCGGCTATTGGCTGGAGGGGACCACCCTGTCGTTTCCCGGCGGCGGCAGCCATAGCATCAGCGACGCCAGCCCCGAGGCGGCCGAGCGGCTGCTGCGCGAGGCCTATGGGCTGATCGGCGAACCCGACCATCTCATTCGGACGAAGTGGCCAAGCTGAGCCATCGCCCGCCTTTTATCGATCGCCCCCGCCACTCCTCCCCCTTATGATCTTTGCACCTTAAGGTGGAGGATAGGGGCGGATGAGCGACTGGACGGACGGATATGTTGCGGAAATCGACTATACCCATGGCTTCTATCGCGAGCTGACACCGGCGCATCTGCGCTTTTGTCTGCTCAGCCGGGGCTTGCGGGCGCCCGAGGAGGACGCCGGGGTTTCCTATTGCGAACTGGGCTTTGGTCAGGGGGTGACCCTGAACATCGTGGCGGCGACCCATCCTCTGGCCAGCGTCTGGGGAACCGACTTCAACCCCAGCCACGCCGCCGCCGCCCGCCAGCTTTCCCTGGACGGGGGAACCGCCAACACCGCCTTTGGCGATGACAGCTTCGAAGAGTTCCTGGCGCGCGAGGACCTGCCGACCTTCGATTTCATCGTTCTCCACGGCATCTATTCCTGGATCAGCGCCGAGAACCGCGCGGTGATCGGCCGCTTCCTCCGCCGCCGGTTGAAGGTGGGGGGCGTGGTTTACATCAGCTACAACACCCTGCCCGGCTGGGCGGCGATCATGCCGTTGCGCGCCCTGATGATCGACCATGCCAAAGCCGAGCGCGCCGGCATGACCGAGCGGGTGGACAAGGCCTTGGCCTTCGCCCGCACCCTGGCCGAGGGCAAGGCCGGCTATTTCACCGCCAATCCCGCCGTGGCGCCCCGGCTGGAGAAGATGGCGACGATGTCGCGCAACTATCTGGCCCATGAGTATTTCAATCGCGACTGGACACCGCTTTATCACGCCGATGTGGTGCGTGAGCTGACGGCGGCCAAGCTGAGCTTCGCCGCCTCGGCCCATGTCACCGATCTGATCGATGTCGTCGCCCTCTCCGCTCCGGGCCGCGAGATGCTGGCCGCTGTCAACGATCCGCTGTTTCGCGAAACCTTGCGCGATTACATCGTCAACCAGCAGTTCCGCCGCGATATCTTCACCCGTGGCGCCCTGCGCCTGACGCCGTTGGAGCAGATCGAAGGCCTGCGCGCCCAGCGTTTGGCCCTGATCGTGCCGCGCGCGACCATCCCCGAGAAGGCCACCTTCCCCATCGGGACGACCGACCTCAAGCCCGAGATCTACGGGCCGTTCTTCGATCGCCTGGACAAGGGGCCGATCACCCTGGCCGATCTGGCCGCCGCCGAGCCGGCCCTCGCCCCTCTGCCGCTGGCCACCTTGCATCAGGCGGCCCTGGTGGCGATCTCCCAGGGCTGGGTGGCCCCTTGCCCGGAGGCCGCCGGCGAGGGCGCTAGGCGCAAGGCGACCAAACGCTTCAACGCCGCCGTTCTCGAGCGGGCGCGGCGATCGGCCGATTTGACCGTTCTCGCCTCACCGGTTCTGGGCGGCGGCCTGGGGGTAGATCGCATCCAGCAGTTGTTCTTGCTGGCCCGGGCGGAAAAGCACCCCGACCCGGCGAGCTTCGTTTGGGGCATCTTGTCGAGTCAGGGCCAGCGGCTGGTCAAGGAGGGCAAGCCCCTGGAGGACGTCGACCAGAACATGGCCGAGCTCCGCCTGCGCGCTCAGACCTTCACCGACAGCTTTTTGCCGCTCTACGACCGCCTGGGCATCGTCTGACATTGCGGTCGGCCGGTCACTCAATGGTAAGAAAGATCCGGTAAATCTGTGCGGTTGTTCATCACGATATCGGGATAGTCGCCATGGCTAGTAATGTCGGTAGTTTTTTCAACGAAGAGTTTTATCTGCGCGTTTACAGCGATGTTGCCGAGGCTGTCAAACAAGGCGCCATCTCTTCAGGGTATGAGCATTTCCTGCGCTACGGCATGGCCGAAGGGCGCAATCCCAACCGGTTTTTCGATACGGCTTACTATCTCAACCAAAACCCCGATGTGGCCTCGGTGGTAAAGACGGGATCCATCACCGCCTATAGCCATTTCGTCGACAATGGCAATGTCGAGCTGCGTAGTCCCACGGCGTTCTTCGACGTCGATTGGTATCTGACCAATAACAACGATGTGGCGGTGAAGGTTTATCGCGGCGAGTTGACCGCCTATGGCCATTTCTTTGCCAATGGCGCCGATGAGCTGCGGCAGGCGACGCCGTTCTTTTCCCCCCTCGACTATATGGCGGCCAATCCCGATGTGACCTCGTCGCCGCTGCGCCATTTCGCCGAATTCGGCATCGCCGAAAACCGCGATCTGGGCAATGGCCTCAAGATGACCTACTTCGCTCAGGATACGATTTTCACCGACGCGCTGTTCACCGGAAATTTCGCCGCCGCCTTCGCTCGCGTCGCGCAAATCGCCCCCTTCCTCCCCTCCTTCGAGAAGCCGGCGACCTATCTCTATTCCTCCGATCTGGAAGCTCCGACGGATTTCGTCTCCAGTAGCGTTTTCCTGGCCGTTCCAACCGGTCTCTCTGGGGTAACCGCACCGGCGACCTCGTCTTCCTTCTCCCAATTGACCATCGGCCAAGCCAGCGACGGAACCCTCACCCTGAGCGGAACTGGAGCCAAGGCGGGGGTCACCATCGACCTCGCCAACAACCAAATCCTCGATGGCGGCAAGACCTTGCTCCTGCGCACCGACAGCGTTCACTCCACCGTCGATGCCAGCGGGGTCAAAATCGCCAGTGTCACCCTGACCGGAACATCACGGGTGGAAACCCTGACCGGCAGCGCCCAGGCCGACACCCTGTCGGGCGGCGCCGGAATGGATACCCTGACCGGCGGAGCGGGGGCCGATACCTTCATTCTCGCCTCAAGCTCGGCCAATGACGCCGACACCATCACCGATTTCGTCTCGGGTACCGACAAGATCCAGCTTAGCGACGCCGTCTATTCCCTGACGGGCAGCCGCGGCGCCGCCCTGGCCGCCACCGATTATCATGAGGTCGCCACGGTGACCGCCTTGACGGGGGGAACCCTGGCCCTGGCGACGAATGCTGAGAAAATCATCGTCGTGGCCGACAGTGGCGAGATCTATTTCAACGACGATGGCGCGACCGCTGGCGGTCTGACCCTGATCGGGGTTCTCAAGAACGCCGGAGCCGCCGTCGATCCGGCGATCGGAGACTTCGTCCTCGGCTAGAACGTCGCCCGACTCGGAGTCGCGGGGGGACTCCGAGTCGGGAAAAGTTATCCACAGAATTGAGAGTTATCCCCTTGGACTCTACTCACACCCTTTTTTTTGGGGAAAGTTATCCACAGCTTGACACGAGTCGGATTTGGACTCTACGCACAGCCAAATTGGACTCTACTCACGCGACTCGGGGTTATCCACTGGACCCTACGCACACAACCAAATAAGAAGACTCAAATAACTAACAAATAGCTTGTGTGAGTAGAGTCCAACTGGCTTTCAGATTTCCGAACCGGCATGCTGCTGCCAGCTTTGATGGTAGGAAATCCCCATGGCAGAAATCCATGATCTGATCATCCGGGACGGCCGCAATGCCATTCAAGCAACGGTAACCAGCACTCTCACGCGTCAAGAACTCGATATCGCCGCCGAGGTCTTGGGCGATGAGGAAACCAATCTTGGGATTACCCATGCGGGCTTCGCCCTGACATGCCTTCCCCATAAAAAAACCGATGCGGAAGTTTGGCGGCGGGAAAACGGCCGGGTGACGCTCCTGGTCAAACCCGGCTTCGATCGCATGGGCAGTCCAGTTGGGCTTCCCTATGGCTCGCGCGCCCGCATGATCTTGCTTTACCTGCAAACGGAAGCGATCAAGACCAACTCCCCGGAAGTGGAACTTGGCAGTTCCATGGCGGCCTGGATGACGCGAATGGGGGTGAGCGTCGGTGGAAAAAGCTATCGCTTGATCGATGAGCAAGCCACCAGGCTTTCCCTGTGCTCCCTGACCTTCTTTTGGGACGAAAAAAGGGGAGAAGCCTTCAGGAACAGTACTTTCGTTGAAGGCGGCCTGTGCTTGACGGAACTTGGCGAAAACGGTCGTCAAAAGCGGCTATGGACCGAGACCGCCCGTCTTTCCGATGACTTCTTCCGCAGCCTGCAAAACCACGCGGTTCCCGTTCTCGAAGCCGCGGTTCGCGCCCTGGCCAATCGCTCCCTGGCGCTTGATATCTATGTCTGGCTGGCTTACCGGCTTCATGTGCTGAACAAAGCGGTTCCGGTCAGTTGGCCCGCCCTCCGCGGGCAGTTCGGCGCCGGCTTCGATGACAAGGCGCCGATGAGCCAATTCCGGCGCACCTTTCTAGAAAGCCTCCGCTTGGCTCTTGCCGCTTATCCGGAAGCCAAGGTCAGCGTGGACGGGGCCACGGGGATCACTCTTCATCCTAGCCGCCCCCCGATTTCCCCGCGTTTGGGACAAGGCGCCTCCCATCAGGGTGTGAGTAGAGTCCAATCGGCCTTTCCGTTTCCCGCCGGGGTGTGAGTAGAGTCCAATGTCAGTCGACGATCCCGACCTTGTCCATGGACGAAGACGGGGAAGCAACCGGGTCGTGGCATTCAAACCGAACCTCGAACATGGGAATGCCGACCAGCCCCGCCGTCGCATGCGAGACGTGGGATTTGACCATCACCGCGTCATGAAGCCAATGATGCTGGACGTGATCGGTCTGGGTGCCATCGGCGACGGCAACGGCGATCGAATAGGTTCCAGGGGGTAGGATCGGCATGGGAAAGCGGAAGTTTGCTTCCAGGATTTGACCAGGCAGCGCCGGTTTCGATAATTTCTTCTCGTTCATGAAGGTGTTATCGCCAAACAGCGTTTGGCCCAGACGGTCCTTCACGAAAAAGCCGATGATCGGACTGCGCAACTCATCGCGAACACGGACCGTCACCCGCAAACGCGTTGGCTCGCCCCCGACGATCCAGGCATAGGGGTGGCCATCGTCATCGGTCAGGCGGACATCCTCGATCTCCGCGCCACCGGCGCCGAAATCGGTGCCCGAGGGATCGAAGGTGAAAACCTCGATGTCATTGCGCAGCGAAGAGTGGTTGATCCATTCGCGCCGACCATCCACCCAATCCTCGGCCCGGACCTTAGGCCGCGGTCCTTCGGGGGCGGGAGATGGCGTAATCGCCTCCACGGTTTTCTCGGGGGGCGTCTCCACCGTTCCCCCGAAAAGATGACCGTAATAGGCCTCGCAAACGGTTTTGGCATCGCCTTCGATGATCATCTTGCCGCGATCAAGCCAAACAGCCCGGTCGCAGAGCCCGATCACGGCCGCCGTGTCATGGCTGACGAAGAGAATGGTTCCCGTCTCGCGAAAGCGGCGGAGGAAGCGCATGCACTTTTGCCCAAAGGCGGCGTCTCCCACGGCCAGGGCCTCGTCGATGATCAGAATCTCCGCATCGACATGAGCCATCACCGCAAAGGCCAAACGGACGAACATGCCGCTTGAATAGGTCTTCACCGGGTGATCGATGAAATCGCCGATCTCGGCAAAGGCCAGAATATCATCCATGCGCTCATCGACCGCCGCCGTGGTCAGACCCAGCAGCGTGGCGTTCATATAGACGTTTTCACGGCCGGTGAAATCCGGATTGAACCCTGCTCCCAGTTCAAGCAAAGCAGCCACTCGGCCCGAACAGGAGACCTTGCCTGCCGTGGGATGAAGGATGCCGCAGATCATCTGCAGCAGGGTTGATTTCCCCGATCCGTTGCGACCGATGATGCCAACGGCCTGACCTTTTTGGACCGTGAAAGAGACATCGTCGAGCGCCTGGAACTCGCGATAAAACTTGCGCTTACCGGGCAGGATGAGCTGCAGGATGCGGTCACGGGGACGCTCGTAAATACGGAAGACCTTCTTTAAGCCCTCAACGGTGATCGCGGCTCCGGAAGTGGGGTCAGAGGACATCGGCAAAGCCCTTGCGCATCGCTGAAAACGCCCAGTATCCGACCAGCGCGACACCGATGGCGATCGCGGTGTATAGGCCCAGGCCCTGCCAATCAGGGGACAAACCATAAAAAACCACGGCCCGCGATTGTTCGATAACGAAAGTCAGCGGATTTAAATGAAACAGGGGAAGCAGCTCCGCTGGGATCATCGAAGCCGGATAGAGAACGGGAGAAAGGAACATGAGGACGGTTGAGCCAAGTCCCATTAATTGGGCAACATCCCGGTAATAAACTCCCGCTGCGGCAACGAACCAGCAGAATCCCGTCGTCATGACGACGAAAGGCAACAAAATCAGGGGAAGCCACAGAATCCCTGGATGAAGGGTATGTTTAACAGCAAAGAAAAACAAAAGAAAAACAGTGAAGCTGATAAAAAAGTGAAATAGCGCCGATAAAACTGTCATCAAAGGAAGTATATCAAGAGGAAATACAACCCTTTTTACGAAATTCGTATTACTAATAATGATACTTGATGATCTAATGAGGCTCTCTGTTAAAAGAGAATGGGCCATTAATCCTATAAAAAGAAGCAAAGCGAAATCTAGTGTGTCTGGTGCTCCCCCATTAATCCCGCGCTCACTCCAGCGAGCCTGAAATATTCCACCAAAAACGAACGTGTAAATACTGAGCATTAATAAAGGGACCAGGAAAGCCCAGAATAACCCCATGGCTGATCCTCGGTAACGACCGAGAATGTCGCGTTTGATAAGCATGAAGGCGAGATCGAACCGCTGGGCCGCACCGGGTCCGGAGGGGGAGGGCTGAAGTGTCATGAAGCATGCATCCGTGTGATAGCCATCAGCCGCCCTAAGATCGAGCCGATCAGCAGCCCGGCATATGGGGCATTCCTGATCATTTCCCCTGGGCGGGGCCGATCAGGCATCAGGGGATCGGGCCGCTGTCCTTGTACCCATCCGGGGTCAAGAAGGGAAATCTCTTTGGGCCCAAGCCCTAGAATTGAAGAATGCTCTCGTCGCCGAAATCCAGCATATCATCGAGCTTTGGGCGGGCGGTCAACTGTTGGGCCAATTGGGCCTGAAGACCTGACAATTGACCCAGAAGGTCGGTGCGGTTTAGCGACAAAAGATGACCATAGACCAAAGGAAGAACGCCCGCCCGTCGCAATGCCAACCAAGTTTCATCATCGAGTTGATTTAACTTGGTTTCGTCGATGACATGAAAGCCTTCTATCGCCTTGGTTTGTTTTTGAATGACGACCTGAAGGCTCCAGGGAGTGAACAACTGAGCCTTCTCCAGAACGTCCACGCCTTTTTGTGTGGCTTCGCGATTACGCTCTGTCGCGGTCAGGAAGTCGATAATGCGCCGGGAAAAATCCGAGAGTTGTCCATCTTCGGAAAACAGCGGCTGCCCCTCGCTTTCCGACAACAATCCACAGTCTTCATCAAGGCAGGGAAGTCTTGTGTCGGCGTCTTCCTGGGAGCGGGCGAGCACAAAGGGATAAGCTCGCAGGGCGGCTGGAATATAATCTCCGAGCCAACGACCATCGGGGCTGACCAGCAGGTTCTGTCCGGGAGTTACCGATAGCAGTCCCACCATCTGGCAGGACGTTCCCCCAGCGTGAGCGGAGCGAAGGAAGGCGATCGGAAAGGCGTGGATAGCCTTGTGAATCTCGGCGCCAACCAAACCGATCACGGCTTCCTGAGCCGCAAAGCGATAATCCGAAACGGGCTTCAGGCGCAACTTCCCATGACGTGCAACGCTCAAGGGATGAATGGTCTTGAACATGCCTTCTTATGATCCTTTCAAAGGTTCGGCCGCACCGTAGCCTAAGGAAACCGGGGGTTCAATCGCTTCTCGGCCACCCTCTCTTATTGGAGAGGATCGGGTCTGCAGTCCAGGTTTCCGGGACGATATAATGCCGCTAAGCCGTCATTCACTCCCCCATTTGCCCGTGGCAAACAGGTCCAGGATGGACGCTCCTGTTAAGAGCGTCTATAGGGGGATCCCAAGGGGAAGAGAGGCAAAGAGGTTGTCCGTAGGCCGTTGCTTGCGGACTCCTGGTCTTCTTCCACTCCTTTCCGGAAAGAAAGGAGATTCCAAATCGTAAGAAAAGGGTTGAGCGGATGACAGAGACGATTGTCAGTGATCCTAAAATGGCTGCGCATCTTCACGACAGGATTTTTATGCCTGTTCTTCTTGAGGCGACACGCAAGGCCTTGGATGTAGAAAAGGCACAGATGATCGATACCATCAACGCCTTGGCCAATGCCTATACCGATATCCTGGCGGGAATGGTCGGACCAGAGCACGTGGCTGGTCTGATGCGCGAACACGCCGCTCATCTGGAAAAAGAGCAGCTAAAAAGCAAAAACTAAGCCTATCGAGGATGCGGGACGCTCACGTCCCGCCCTCACTTTACTTAAAAGCCGGTCTGCAGGATTCTTAATTGGCGTCTCTCGAACTGGGAGGCACCTGAAAATCGTCAAGCGTTCTGACAAAGGCAGACCCAGGATGCCCCTTCCTCCCTCGGATGATCCCGATCCCTTTGCCCGCCATAAGGCGGCCCTCAAGGCACGATCTCTGCGCAGCGCTCCGGCGGACGCCCAGGGCGATCTGTTCGTCCCGGCGCTGGTCGATATCGGCGCACGCGACGGCCGCTCAATCATGGACGTGGCGGTGTTCCGCCTGTCGAAGAAGGACCGCCGCGCCGGCGACGTGATCCGCTATGAACTGCCCGACGGCTATGTCCAGGTATCGGCGGGCCCGGCTGGTATGGCCTCCGTGTGGGATTATGACCTCGTCCTCATGGCCATATCCCATATCACCGAGGCGGCGAACCGCTGGCGGGCGGGGAAGGGCGAGAAGCCGGGGCGGTTGTTCCGGCCCCATATCTCCGAGGTGCTGAAGTTCTGCCGGCGGGACCTAGGGGGCAAGCAAAAGTCCAATCTGGTTGAGACTTGCTTGAGGTTGAGTACCACCCACGTTGCAATGCGGCGATCCCGAACGACCGAGAGCGGGAAGGTGGTTACGGTGTCGGAGGGGGAATCCCTCATCAGTTGGTACAAGGTGGTCGAGAGCGGGAATGGAAACCCCGAGTACCTTGAAATCGAAATCGCAAAATGGATGTATAAGGAGGTCATCGACGGGAAGAACCCAGACGTTCTGACCGTTCACCCGGACTATTTTCTGATAGACCTCGGCATAGGTCGCTTTATTTACCGCCTCGCGCGCCGGGCGGCCGGGAAAGGCGAGGCGCGATGGGCGTTCCAAACGCTGTTCGAGCGGAGCGGCAGCGCGGGATCATCCCGGGAATTTGCCCGGCTGTTGCGCAAGGTGATCGCAGCCAATGACCTGCCTGAATATGCGCTATCCGAGGAGACGGGGCAGAGCGGGGCCATTCTTGTCATGCGCAATCGGGCGGGCCTTCCTCCCCCCTGTGTGTAAAGTACGACCTTAGAGGCGACGAGCCCCCTATAGGGGCGGCTGGGCACCGCTTCGAACGGTCAGGCTGTGGGCAAGTCGTACTTTACACACAGAACCTCGTACTTTGCACACGGCAGATCGTACTTTACACACACGACTCCGTACTTTACACACAGGTCGATCTCGCAACGCCTTGAAACGAAAGGAGAAATCGGAACTTTTTCACCCTAAATCTTTAAATCTAGATTCTAAAACTCTAAAACCGCTTTTGCCTGTGGATAATTTTCCAAAGAAAGAAATCAAAAAAGATGGGGCTTTACCGAAGCCGCAGGAGCCTTCTTGCTGACGGGTCCGAGGTGGCGGTGCGAGCTGCGTGTTGGTCCGGCCGGCTTTGCTGAGGTGATGGGGTCATCGCAGAATTTTCCCAAAATCCTACGCTAAGGAACACGACGTAAGCTGACGCCCCTTCTGCCACCCTGAGAGCCCATCAGGCGGCGTCGAGGATGGATGCGTTTGGATGCGGCCTCGTCCCGGGCGCGGGCCGCTGCGACACTGGCCCGCACGGCGGTGCGCCGGATCGTTGGGCCATCGTTGGAGACGCCGACGAAGCCCCGCACCGCCGCCGTGAGGCGGACGCGGTAGGTGGAACTGTCGTAATCGGGCAGCGTGTCGAGCACCTCGCAAAGATCGGCGACGGTGGCCAGATGGTCGCGGATTGCGGGCGGCACCTGCCCCAGAGCGACGAAGTAGCCCAGGTGCTGATAGGTTTTGAGCAGAACGAGCAAGGCAAGCCGCGGGCCCGCCCGCCGGGTGCGGCCACCGACGAAGGCCATCTCTGCCGCTGTCGGCGTGAAGCCGGCCAGTTCCGCCATGCCGGGCGATGCCGTCAGGCGCGGATAGGCGGTGTCCTGGATCAGGGGCATCGCGGGAAATCCAAGGTCGCGGGTCCAGAGGTGTCATCGGCTGACCCGGCCTGTCACTTATCGCATTCACGGACCGTTTGCATGTCATAGTCTGCGAGACGGGTTGCGTGACCATTCGGCGCCGGCCGACGCCGCCAGTTTCCGGTGTCACGCAATCGGCCGTTGGTGTGACGGGAGGGATCATGCTGCTGGGCTACATGCGGGTCTCGAAGGCGGACGGGTCGCAGCTCCTCGATCTGCAGCGCGACGCCTTGCTCGGCGCCGGCCTCGATCCTCGACACCTCTACGAGGACCTGGGCTCGGGCCGTCGCGACGATCGGCCGGGACTGGTGACGTGCCTCAAGGCGTTGCGCTCTGGCGAGACCCTGGTGGTGTGGAAGCTCGACCGACTGGGCCGCGACCTGCGCCATCTAATCAACACGGTGCACGATTTGACGGGGCGCGGGGTTGGACTGTCGGTGCTGACCGGCCACGGTGGCGCCATCGACACGACGACGGCGTCGGGCAAGCTGGTGTTCGGCATCTTCGCGGCCTTGGCCGAGTTCGAACGCGAACTGATTGCTGAGCGGACCAGGGCTTGCTGAGCGGACCAGGGCTGGCCTCGCCGCCGCCCGTGCCCGCGGCCGGGTGGGTGGGCGGCCATTCAAGATGACCGCGGCAAAGGTGCGTCTCGCCATGGCGGCCATGGGCAAGCCGGAAACGAAGGTGAACGAGTTGTGCCGGGAATTGGGCATCACCCGGCAGACACTTTATCGGCATGTCGGACCCGACGGCGCCTTGCGAAAGGATGGTCGCAAGCTGCTCGAACGGCGGAACGGATGATGGAACGGCCTTGAATGCCCGCGTTTTAGCTTCCGCTGGCCACCCAAAAGGCCACCGAGTGGACAGCCCACCCCCTGTGTGAACTTTACGCAGCTTTGGTTACCGTCCCCCAACCTGCAATTATCAGCCTCTGGCCCCGACTTCGTGAGACAGGCAATTCTATCGCCGCATCAGCACCTTGGCCGGGATCACGGCGATGAGCGAAAAGATGGAGCATAGTGAAGAATCCTGACGCTGATTTCAGGACGAGTTTCCGGCCACACATTGGCCACTCCAAAGCCTTGGAAACAAACAGTCAAGAAAACGGTCGTTTTCCGAACGAACCGCGTCTCACATAATCCGGGCCAAGCCCGATGATTGCGGGTTCGTCTCACACAATGTGGGTTCAATCTCAGGCAATTCGGGTTTCCATAGCCCGATAGTCTCACCGAATGTAGATAGATTTTGACCGATGAAATCAGGTCCGGTCGCCGATGAGTGCGGGCCGTTACAGGTAGGGGGCGCAGGACACGGAAGTGCGTTCTACGCACGCCAGCCCAGAACGGAATGGAAACTATGCGGCGAGCAGAGAAGGCGCGCGGCGGAGGGGCCTGATTTGGCCGAGGTGAATTATCACTTTTCGGCCGATCCTGCGGAGGCCGGATACCAAAGCACCGCCAACACAGCAGCGACCGCCAGAACCAGCATCACCGTGAGCAGCGATTGTGCCATTGCGCCGGAGAAGGCTTGACGTACGACCTGTACCGTCTGATTGGCCGCCGTTCCTGGCAGGGATTCTGCATAGGCCAGTGCGGCGCCGACCGACCGTTGCACAGCGCCATGAGCCTGCGCCAGGGTGTCGGGCAAACGCGACGGGAAGCTGCTCCCCAGCAGGCTGCCAAACAGAGCAACGCCCAAAGCGCCGCCGATTTCACGCGTGAAGCTGTTGATGCCGGAGCCGACACCTGCCTGATGCGGCGGCAGCGCACCGATGATCGCGGTCGACAGGACAGGATTGGACAGCGCCGAGCCGATGCCGATAACGCCGATGCTCGCGGCATAGAACCAGTAGGACGTATCCGCGCCGCAAAGCCGCAGAAGGCCCAGCCCGACGATGAGCATTGCCAGGCCGACGGCGACCACCGGCCGCGCACCGAAGCGACGGGCGAGCTGGACGCTGCGCGGTGACAGCCAGAACAGGACGACCACCAGCGGCAGGGTGCATATGCCGGCCAGAGCCGGCGGATAGCCCTTCACGCTCATCAGGTATTGGCCGTTCAGATAGAACAGCGAATACATGGCGATGAAGGATGCGGTGATGCCGAGCATGCCGGCGCAGAGGCCGCGGGCACGGAAGATGCGCGGATCGACGAGGGGGTGCTTCCGCCTCGCCGCGGTGGTGAGGAATACTGCGAGGAGCGCCGCCGCGGCGCATAAGGCGCCGATCACCTCCGTCGAGGCCCAGCCCAGCTCCTGGCCTTCGATCAGTCCCGTCAACAGGGCGAATATGCTCAGCATGAGAATGCCGGCGCCGACGAGGTCGAGCGGATGCTCGTGTCCCGCTTGCCGTGGCGCCAGCCACGCCGTCAGCGCGAGGCCTGCAAGGGCCAACGGCACCGCAACGGTGAAGATCGCCTGCCATTCGGCGAACTGCAGCACAAGCCCGCCGAGGATATTCCCGAGCGCGCCGCCCAGGCCGGTCATGCCGGTCCATACAGCGATGGCATGGGATTTCTGGTCGGCCGGATAGACCTGGACGACCAGCGCGAGGCTGTTCGGCAGGATCAGTGCCGCGCCCGCGCCGGCGACTGCTCGGCCGGCCAGCAGCACGGGCACGGTGGCCGCAACGGCGGACAGCAGGGAGCCAACAGCCAGGAACGTGAGACCCGCCAGCATGGCCTGCTTGCGGCCATAGCGATCCCCGATGGCCCCGGCCGGAATCAGCAGGCAACCGAAGACCACGAGATATGTGTCGACGATCCACAGCACCGCCGTGGCGGAAGGATGGAGCGGGCTGGTGGCGATACGCCCGACCGCTAGGTTCAGGCTGGCGCCCAGGCCAAAGACCAGAGCGGCGCAGCCGACCATGACCGCGAGGATCGCTTGGCGACGGGCGGGGGTGTCGGGCGAGGCGAACGGCGCATCCGCCGCTGGAATCCGGGGAGTGGATACGCCCGACATCACGGACGCCCCGCGAAGCAGGACTGCTCGAAGCCCTGATAGTCCGTGAAGGTCACGGAGCTGTAGCCGTTGGCCTGATCGCGGACATAGGCGAGATAGGCCTTGGCGCCGCTACCCGCGCCGAACTTGCCGACATCGTCGGCCTGGATGAGGGCGCCGGGGCGGAGATTGCGCTCGACCGCCTGCAGGACGTCGAGATAATGGTCCGTCCAGCCGTCGAGATAGAGCAGGTCGACATCGGGGACGGTGCCGAGCGTCTCGCTCGCATCGCCTTCCAGAACCTCGACCCAGTCGGCGAGTCCGGCCTCGGCCAGATTGGTGCGGGCGGCCTGGACCTTTGCCGGGTGCATCTCCGATCCATAGAGATGGCCTTCGCCATTGTCGCGGAGCGCGGCCGCGATGTGGAGCGTCGAGAAGCCGTGGGCCGTGCCAAACTCCAGCACGACTTTCGGCCGGATGGCCCGCACCAGCGCGTACAGGGTGCGCCCGATCTCGGGCGGGCAGGCGAAGGAGCCGGCGGCGCACGCCGCGACGATTTCGCGATGCGTGAAAGGCGTCGTGCGCCGCGCCATGTCGGCCCGCACCACGGCTTCACCGACCGGATTGATCTCGGCCTGCAAGGCCCAGACCCGCTCGATGACGGCGCTGACCTTGGGATCGAGCAGGGAGTTGCGAACTGCGGATGTCATGATGATTTCCTCATGGAGGTTGCTGAAGAGATGCCAGCCAAAATGGCTGATCTCCAGTGCAATCGGACTATTGATAGAGTGCAGGGAATGCACTGATCGGGAGCGGTGGCGCGACCGTCAGATCGCCAACGATTCCTGCAGCGCCTCACGCGGCGGTAGGCCGAAATTCCTGAGATGCAGGAGCCGGGCGTTGGCCCACATCATCGGCTGGATGAGGCCGTTGACGCCGAGGAGGAATGTGATTGTCCCGATCCCGACCGGGCCGCCCATCAGCCAGCCCGATGCCAGCAACAAGACCTCCAGCGCGCCCTTGGTGAACCAGAAGGGCAAGCCCCAGTGCCCGGTCATCTCGATGGCGAGCAGGTCCATGCCGCGGATGCCGAAGCCGCTCATGATGATCAGCGAGGAGCCATAGGCACAGAGCAGCGTGCCCAGCAGCATCGCCGGCATCGGCACCATGCCGAGAAGATCCGCAGGCTGGAGGAGCCGCAGCATATCGATCAGGCTGCCACAGAAGAAGAAGGTGAAGATCGGCGACAGCAGCGGGCGCTGATGCGTCCAGAGGGCGACGGCGCCCAGGCAGATCACCGCGACGAGGGTTTGCGCGATGCCGATAGTGAGCGGTACATGCCGCAGGAGCCCGAGCGAGAAAACGTCCAGGGGATCGGTGCCCAGCCTGGAGTAGATGAACAGATAGGCGCCGACAGCGAAGACCACGCAGCCGGCGAGATAGACGGCGAGCCGGCCGAATCCGGGCAGGCCGGCGGCCTGGGAGGGAAGAGGTGAGGAATGCATGATGGTCTCCTTTCGGCAGGGACCATCTCGCTTATGAAGAATGCATTCCAGTGCGTATTACCTAGGTTATCAGTGCATCGCATGCACTTATATGGCGGCGCAAGCGGCGCGCACGCAGGTCCTGAGCCAGCGATGGGCGGCATCCTTCTCGAAGCGCGGATGCCAAGCGGCTGAGATCGGGAGGGCGTCGGTTGTCACCGGCAGGTCGAAGGAATGGAGGCCTTGGCGATGCCACGCGGTCACGCGGGCCGGCACCAGGACGATGTAGTCGGACTGGGCGGCGATGGAGAACCCGTCGGCGACGCTCGCCACGGCGACGGGGACAGTTCGACGTTTCCCCCGCAACGCCAACGCCGCGTCCACCGGCCCCTCGAACCGGCCACGCCGTGAAACGGAAACGTGCGGATAGGCGACAAAAGCTTCGACGGAGACCGTCTCCCGCGCGAGCGGATGATCGGGACGCACCACGCCGATGAAGCGGTCGTGGAACAGTGCCTGCAGACGGATCTCGGGACCCATCGCATCGATCACGCCGATGTCGAGGTCGACGCGCCCGTCGCGCAATGATTCGACGTCCTCGTTGCCCTCGGGGGCAAACCGCAGCCGGACCTTCGGGGCCTGCTCGACCGCCATCCTGGTGATTGCCGCACCAAAGGTGCCGACGAACCCGTCGTTGGCCCGGATGGTGAAGCTGTGGTCGATCCGCGCCGGATCGAAGTCGCCGCCACCGCGCACCAGGGCTTCCGCTTCCTGGATGAGTTGTCGCAACTGTCCGCGCAGGGCCTCGGCGCGTGGCGTGGGCACCAAGCCGCGGCCGGCGCGGACGAGCACCGGATCGCCCATGAGATGGCGGATGCGGGCAAGCTGCCGGCTCATGGCCGGCGGGCTGAGGTTCATCCGGTCCGCCGCGCCGGCGACGCTGCCCTCGGACAGCAGGGCATCCAAAGTCACAAGCAGATTGAGATCGGGGAACTGCCTGGGCGGCGGTTTCATGGGCCAGTGCTCGCAAATAGTGCGTACGATGCACTGATATAGCCATTAGATTGCACTGCATGCAAGAAGTCTGGACTGTTACTTTTCCGTGAGGACGAACAACCGCTCGGGCTCCGCCGGGAGCAGGAAGAGCGGTACTCCAAACCTTGCTGGTCACCATGACGGTACCGCGGGCGATCTGCTGGGGCATGGTCGCGCTCTCGCTCGTTTAGTGACCGCCATGGAGGCTGTCAGGGGAGACTGGGGCGCGGCCAGAGATTGTGTGCCCGCGCCCCAGAAACTTCCGTGGATCAGTGCGAGTGTGGGGGTCTACGCCCAAACCGTCGGAATTGTTCACTATCATTATATATCAACGTATTGCATGCAGGTCCCGGTTTCCCGGCAAAGACATCCAGCCATCAATCCATCCAGAAGGCATTGAAACGGTCCGGCGCGAGCTGCGTGTAATGGGTTGTATTCTGTATATTTTGTGCCAGAGGTAGAGCTGGATGGCGCGGGTGTCCTGACCATCGTTGGCGAGTTTGAACCCGGTCGAATGCCGCAGCATGTGCGGATGGATCGGCATGCCGAGCTTGGCTGCGTCGCCGGCGCGAGCGAGCAGCTTGCGGAAGGTTGCCGCGGTCATTGGCGCACCGCGTTCAGAGACAAAGACATAGGCGTTTTCTGGATACTCACGCAGCAGCTTGTTCAAAGCCCTGAGTTCCGGCCCGCGCAGAGGATGGGTGCTGGGCAGCCCGTTTTTGCGGCGGCGCACATGCAACAACCCTTGCCGCAGATCAACCTGCTCACGCCGTAGTTCGACCAGCTCCGAAACGCGGAGCCCGTGGCGGTAGGCAAGCAGAATCATCGTGGCATCGCGTTGGTCATGACGCCCGAGATGTTGGGCTGCGGCGATAAGCCGATCGATTTCTGCCAGCGTCAGGTATTCCCGGCTGCGCCGATCGGCGTTTGGGACCTTGGGAGGCGGGTTCATCGGGTCACGTCCCCCCGAGTGGTGTAACAGCGTGTGCCTGGGGATGATGGCGCAGGGCGCGGAGCGCCCGGAGGCATCATCCCCAGGCGGCCCAATTTCTGGGTGGTCATCGACGATCTTCGGTAAGGTTTGGTTGCGAACTTCAACCAGACCAAAGGAACCGACGATGACCAATGACATAATGAGCCTCCGCGGGCTGCTGGAAAAGAGCGCCGATGCCGATCTGCTGCGCGAGATGATCGGCTTCGCCGCCGAGCGGCTGATGGCGCTGGAGGTCGAAAGCCTGACCGGTGTCGGCCATGGCGAGCGCAATCCCGATCAGCGCCTCGTTCACCGCAACGGCTACCGCGAGCGCGACTGGGAGACCCGGGCCGGGACGGTGGAGTTGCGCATCCCGCGCCTGCGCAAGGGCAGATAGCTGCCCTGCTTCCTGGAACCGCGCCGCATGGCGGAAAAGGCGCTGACGGCGGTCATTCAGGAAGCCTACATCCAGGGCATCTCGACCCGTTCGGTCGACGACCTAGTCAAGGCCATGGGCATGAGCGGTATCTCCAAGAGCCAAGTCTCGCGGCTGTGCGCCGAGATCGACGGCAAGGTCGCCACCTTCCTCGACCGCCCGCTGGAGGGCGACTGGCCCTACATCTGGCTCGACGCCACCTATGTGAAGGTGCGCCAGGACGGCCGCATCGTCTCGGTGGCGGTGATCATCGCGGTGGGCGCCAACACCGCCGGGCGCCGCGAGGTGCTGGGCATGACCATCGGCCCCAGCGAGGCCGAGACCTTCTGGACCGAGTTCCTGCGCACGCTGGCAAGGCGTGGCCTGCGCGGCGTCAAGCTGGTGGTGTCCGACGCCCACGAAGGCATCAAGGCCGCCGTCTCCAAGGTGCTGTGCGCCACCTGGCAGCGGTGCCGCGTCCACTTCATGCGCAACGTGCTTGCCCATGCCGGCAAGTCGGGGCGCCGCGTCGTCTCGGCCTTCATCGGCACCGCTTTTGCCCAGGACACCGCCCAGGCCGCCAGCGCCCAATGGCGCCAAGTGGCCGACCAGCTCCGCCCCAGATCGCGGAAACTGGCCGAACTGATGGACGATGCCGAAACCGACGTCCTGGCCTACATGACTTTTCCGCCCGCCCACCGGACAAAACTACACTCGACCAACCCCATCGAGCGCCTCAACGGCGAGATCAAGCGCCGCACCGACGTGGTCGGCATCTTCCCCAACGAGGCCGCCATCACCCGCCTGATCGGGGCCATCCTCCTGGAGCAGAACGACGAATGGGCCGTCCAGCGATCCCGCTACATGACTCTAGAATCCGTCGCTCCCTTGGGCGATGATGCCCTCACTAGGCTGCCGCCCATTGCGGCAGCCTGATCAACCCGGCCAAGCCTGCCGGAGGTCAAACGGCGACGGCGCTGTTACACCAATCCAAGGGACACGATCGCGCTCAATGATGAGCGAACGTTCGAACTCGGCAATGCCAGCGAATACGGTCGACACCATGCCCCCCGCCGGCGTCGTCGTATCGGCCCACGGCTCGGCCAGACCGCGCAGGCCCACGCCGGCTTCCCGGATGCGTTCGGCGGTGGACAGGATCAAACGGCGGGACATGTGGTTTCTTTGTTCTTGAAAACGAAGGTTTGTGACAAGCCCGCCAAGGCAACCGGCGTGGCATGGGAAATCAAGGCGCTGCGGTTCTCGAAAATAGCTCTTGAAACTCTATTCTTGATTGCATACGCTCTCAATGAGTTTCGATAAGGAAGGGTGGCCTTGCGACCTTCTATTCTTCTTGAGATGAAGCGAAGCGCAGGGCGTGAAGCGGTAGGCCGCTTCCGCACGGCAAACCCGCGTGTCTTCGGTTCGGTGCTGCATGGCACCGACCGAGACGACAGCGATCTTGATCTGCTGGTCGATGCGCTGGCCGGCACTACGTTGTTGGACCTGGGCGATCTGGAAGACGAACTGAAATCGCTGCTTGGCGTTGATGTCAATTTGCTGACCCCCGGCGACCTGCCGCCGAAGTTCCGGGCCAAGGTGCTCGCTGAGACGCAGTTGGTATGAGCGAGAACCACCGATTACCTCGACCTCGTCCAGCAGGCTGCGACCGATGCGCGCAGCTTCGTGGAAGGCCTAGCCAAGGATGACTTCCTGGACGACAAGCGCACCCAGCAAGCCGTTATTATGAGCCTCATCATCGGCAAGGCCGCCACGAAGGTGATGGACGGCTATGCCGAGTTCACCAAGGCGCACGCCAATGTGCCGTGGCGCAACATGCGCAACATGCGTAATCGCATGGCTCACGGCTATTTCGACATCAACCTCAATGTGGTGTGGGAAATGGCACAGGAATGGCTACCGGCGCTGCTCAAGCAACTGCCTGCCAGTGCGTCAGAATGCCGACTGGGATGGAACCATGACTGACGACAACAAGCCATGTTGATCGGCTATGCGCGTGTCTCGACGCAGGATCAGAATCTTGAGCTGCAACGCGAATCCTTGTCCAAGGCCGGCTGTCAAAAGGTCTTCGAGGATAAGGTGAGCGGCACGCGGGCGGACCGTCCGGGCTTGGCCAAGGCGCTCGAAATGCTACGTGAGGACGACACCTTGGTTGTCTGGAAGCTCGACCGGCTGGGCCGGTCGGTCAAGCAATTGGTCGATCTCGTTGGCGACCTGCACAAGCAAGGCATCCAGTTCAGGAGTCTCACCGACTCTATCGACACCGGCACGCCGTCCGGCCGGTTCTTCTTCCACGTCATGGCCAGCCTCGCCGAGATGGAGCGCGAGTTGACCGTCGAGCGTACCCGCGCCGGGTTGGAAGTCGCCAAGCAACTCGGCCGCAAAGGCGGCCGTAAGCCCAAGATGACCGATAGCAAGATCGCGTCGGCCAAGAAGCTTCTGGCTAGCGGCGTCCCGCCTAAGGACGTGGCCAAGAACCTCGGGGTGTCCATTCCTACGCTGTACCGCTGGGTGCCAGCCTCCTCGCACGCTTAGCGTACGATTTTTTCGGTTTTCTGAGACAGCCCCTTTTTGGTGCCCGTGGCTCCTTTGTCGCGGCAGCGGCCGTAAGCCTCGCAGAGCAGGATGCCGTCGAACCCCAGGTGAGTAAGGGGCGGTGTTGGACTGGTGCGGGCTTGCCCGTACCGGTACAACACACATCCTGCCCGCCTGTAGTATGCAAATTTATGCAACAAAAAGCCACAGAATGACTACCTGGGCAGGATCTAGAGTGGAAATGAACCAAAAATAAATAAAATTGCATATCGTTGCAGATAATTACACATGTTTGCATATAATTTCAGATAATTGCAGACTGTTAAAAGGGCGGGCTATTATACCGCGAGCCGCTCGTGATTCGCGGCTAATAAGGAGGACCAATGACCAATCCGACCGGTAAAGCACGCAAGAAGGGTGCAGGCCGCGTCTCCTTCCTCGCCCGCGCAGATGAATTTCAGAGGCTGTTAAATGCCGGACACACACAACGGTCGATCTATGACGATCATGGTGCGAATCTCGGCATCAGCTATCCGCAATATCGCGATCAACGCCAAGGGTCGGCGTGAAGTGTTGTGGAGCTATGGGGGAAACTGGGTGATGATGGCCTGAAGAAGGCGGCGTATTCGGGAAAGTCGGTGCGATGAACGATCGTGTCCCTTGGATTGGTGTAACAGCGCCGTCGCCGTTTGACCTCCGGCAGGCTTGGCCGGGTTGATCAGGCTGCCGCAATGGGCGGCAGCCTAGTGAGGGCATCATCGCCCAAGGGAGCGACGGATTCTAGAGTCATGTAGCGGGATCGCTGGACGGCCCATTCGTCGTTCTGCTCCAGGAGGATGGCCCCGATCAGGCGGGTGATGGCGGCCTCGTTGGGGAAGATGCCGACCACGTCGGTGCGGCGCTTGATCTCGCCGTTGAGGCGCTCGATGGGGTTGGTCGAGTGTAGTTTTGTCCGGTGGGCGGGCGGAAAAGTCATGTAGGCCAGGACGTCGGTTTCGGCATCGTCCATCAGTTCGGCCAGTTTCCGCGATCTGGGGCGGAGCTGGTCGGCCACTTGGCGCCATTGGGCGCTGGCGGCCTGGGCGGTGTCCTGGGCAAAAGCGGTGCCGATGAAGGCCGAGACGACGCGGCGCCCCGACTTGCCGGCATGGGCAAGCACGTTGCGCATGAAGTGGACGCGGCACCGCTGCCAGGTGGCGCACAGCACCTTGGAGACGGCGGCCTTGATGCCTTCGTGGGCGTCGGACACCACCAGCTTGACGCCGCGCAGGCCACGCCTTGCCAGCGTGCGCAGGAACTCGGTCCAGAAGGTCTCGGCCTCGCTGGGGCCGATGGTCATGCCCAGCACCTCGCGGCGCCCGGCGGTGTTGGCGCCCACCGCGATGATCACCGCCACCGAGACGATGCGGCCGTCCTGGCGCACCTTCACATAGGTGGCGTCGAGCCAGATGTAGGGCCAGTCGCCCTCCAGCGGGCGGTCGAGGAAGGTGGCGACCTTGCCGTCGATCTCGGCGCACAGCCGCGAGACTTGGCTCTTGGAGATACCGCTCATGCCCATGGCCTTGACTAGGTCGTCGACCGAACGGGTCGAGATGCCCTGGATGTAGGCTTCCTGAATGACCGCCGTCAGCGCCTTTTCCGCCATGCGGCGCGGTTCCAGGAAGCAGGGCAGCTATCTGCCCTTGCGCAGGCGCGGGATGCGCAACTCCACCGTCCCGGCCCGGGTCTCCCAGTCGCGCTCGCGGTAGCCGTTGCGGTGAACGAGGCGCTGATCGGGATTGCGCTCGCCATGGCCGACACCGGTCAGGCTTTCGACCTCCAGCGCCATCAGCCGCTCGGCGGCGAAGCCGATCATCTCGCGCAGCAGATCGGCATCGGCGCTCTTTTCCAGCAGCCCGCGGAGGCTCATTATGTCATTGGTCATCGTCGGTTCCTTTGGTCTGGTTGAAGTTCGCAACCAAACCTTACCGAAGATCGTCGATGACCACCCAGAAATTGGGCCGCCTGGGGATGATGCCTCCGGGCGCTCCGCGCCCTGCGCCATCATCCCCAGGCACACGCTGTTACACCACTCGGGGGGACGTGACCTTGAGCGCACCAGGAATCGAACACGCGCGCGAGCTGATCGACCAGGAGGGCGCACGGTCAAGAGTGCGGCTGCCCTGTTGGGAGTTCATCGCTCGACCCTATATCGCGCCCTTGAGAAGGGATCGGCCCTGTCTCTGCCCATGAAAACGAAGATCCGGGAAATTTAGCGGCAAAGAAGGGTAAGCTTGGCCCAGGATATCAATGAACATTAACCCATGGTCGGCGGCTCGTCGCGAGTGGCGCGATCCGCGAGCAGGGAGGGCTGTCGGGCAACAAGCGCTTGCCCCGGCTGAGGGAGGGTGTCAGGTTCCCGGACGGGCCGAGACGACTGATCCCCAGTAACCCGCCCCGTCTGATGATCCCGTCCCCTAAAAGCGGGCGTCGCTCTTGATCGGAGAATCCTGCGGATTCCTTCGAGCATTTAGTTACCGTTACGCGTTCCCTTCGTCCTTTTAATGTTCCACCGCGCGAGCGCCTTCATGACCGATATCACCCCCATTGCTCCTGCCATTTCCTCTGCCTCGGATCCCGTATGGCGACAGGCCGGATTGGAAACGCTGGTGCCGCGGCGATTGGTGCAACCGGATTCCTGGGCGGGTCACATTCCTTTTGCCTTTTGGGTCATCGCCCAGCACCGCCCCCGCCAGTGTGTCGAACTGGGTGTCCATACCGGCAATTCCTACTGCGCCTTCGCGCAAGCGGTTGAGCATCTTGGTCTTGAGACCAAGTGTGTGGGGGTGGATCATTGGTTTGGTGATCCGCAGGCTGGATATTATGGCGAGGACGTCTACGCCGATCTTAAAGCCCATCACGATCCCCTTTATGGCCATTTCTCCCGTCTTCTCCGCATGAGCTTTGAAGACGGCCGAGCCTATGTGGCCGACGGCTCCGTCGATCTTCTGCATATCGATGGATTGCATACCTACGAAGCGGTTCGCGAAGATTTCGAGACGTGGCATTCGAAGATGAGCGAGAGGGGTATCGTTCTTTTCCATGACACCGATGTTCGGACCGATGACTTCGGAGTTTGGCGGTTTTGGGCGGAAATCGCCGAGCGGTTTCCATCTTTTGAATTTGATCACAGCAATGGGCTTGGCGTCGCCTATGTCGGTACCCGCCCCATAGAGGCGCCTGGTCTGGCCGAGCTCTTCGCCGCCGGATCTGATCCCCAGGCCAGGGATCTTCCGCGACGGTATTTCGCCCGGATGGGGGAAGGCTGGATCAACCGGGTGCGGCTCGATCTGGCGACCGAGCAATGGAATGCCACCACAAACGCCTTGAATCATCTGCAGGCTAGGATCGATGAAATCGAGCGTGATCGCCTGGGGCTGCGTCGGGAACGCGAGATTTTGCTTCAGCGCTTGATCAAAGTCGATCAATGGGATGCTCTTGCTCTGCAGTGCCGCGATGGCCTGGATATTGATCTCGACGCGCTTGCCGAAGCGATCGGCGGTTTGTACAACGCCGATCAGCCGCAGGCGATCGAGGCCCGGGCGACGTTGCATCGGGTGTTGCGACATCTGATCGAGGAGGGGACTTGCGGGTCCGTCCCTGGGGATGTCAGCCGACGGCTGATGCGCCTTTCCAAAAAGGCGGGCGCGCGGGTTGTTGCGCCTTTCAAAGCTCCTGCGAAAAAGCAAGAGCGTCCCTTGGATTTCCTTCGGGAAAGCGGCTTCTTTGATGAGTCTTTTTATGCTCTGAGCTCGGAGGCCCTCGCCGAGGGTCGCGATCCTTTGGAACATTACCTCACGGTAGGGGAAGCGATGGGCGTTGCTCCTTCGCGTTCTTTCGAGCCCGAGTACTATGCCCGCCGTCATCCCGATGTCCTGGCCTCTGGCATGGGGCTTTTGCGCCATTATGCCAGATTCGGTGCGCAGGAGGGCCGGCAGGGATTATCTCCCGCTCGTCGTCTGGCCCTTCCCGATCTTTCTGCAGCCACGCGGGAAAAAGTTGTTCTCCTCCTCCAGGACGCTTCGGGGAGTGATGTCTCCCTCTATGGCTTGTTCCTCGCCAGGGCCTTACAAGACCTACATGAGGTGATCGTCTTTCTCAAAGAAGATGGCCCGCTTCGTTCGGCTTTTAAGGAGAGTGGGATCACGCTTATCGATATGCCTTCGGAGACCGAGCTTTTCCGATGCGATATCAATGCCGTGGCCAAGCGCCTCGTAGAAGCCCTTCAGCCAGCTTATGTGATCGCCAATAGCGCAGAAACGCGCAGTTTCGTCCCCCCTATCGTTCAGGCTGGTTTTGGTGTTGTCGCCCTGGTCCAAGACTTTGCCTTCAGCGTTTATCCAAAAAATGAAATTTATGAAATATTCGCCTGGGCTCATCATTTGGTCTTTCCCGCAAGGGCGATTATGGAATCCTTTGTCGAGGATCATCCCTTCCTGGGGCAAAGACGATACGAGATCCTTCCTCAAGGGATTCCCGCTCTTCCTGAGCTAGACGCCCGCCTGCCTTCGAAACAGGGATCAGCGCTCCGGCCTGCCGGGCATGAGGACGATTTCGTTGTCGTTGGTATCGGACCGCTTCGGTTTGAGAAAGGCGCCGATCTTTTCGTTTCAGTCGCAACGGCTGCGTTGCAGGAGCGTCCAGACGCCAATCTTCGTTTTGTGTGGATTGATCAAACGCCGTCCTTCGATGAGCAAGCGGAGTTCTCAAAATACCTTCAAGAGCAGATCTTGCGGGCGGGTTTGAGCGAGCATTTCTCCGTTCTTGGCGCTCTTGATGGGACCGATGTTTACGAACAGGCCGATCTTCTGGCTCTGACATCGCGATTGGATCCGATGCCCCGGGTCTATGTCGAGGCCCTCACCCAGGGAAAGCCCGTGGCTTGCTTCGAACATGCCAGTGGCCTTGCCGAAGTTTTGGCAGGCAACGAGGAAACCCGCAGCCTTGTCGTTCCCTATCTCGACACGACGGCCATGGCGAAGGCGATTTTGGCCTTTTATGACGACCCTGTTCGCCAGGAATCCCTGGTGCCTACTTTGCGTGACAAAGCCAGAGAGACCTTCTGCATGGCCTCATACCTGTCCCGGGTTGAAGCTTTGGGCCAGCAAGCCAGTAGGGAGGCCAAGGGGATCAGTCATGACTATGAAAAGATCTCTGCCAGCGGCTTGTTCAAAGCGAGCTTTTTGACGCCATCGGTATCTGAAGAAACGACGGAAGAAACTCTTAAAGGATATCTTGTCCGTAATAGAATTGGCGCTTCAAAATCTCAATCCGATAACTGGATTGATCTTAGGAGGCCGGTCATTGGGTTTAATCCCCTTGTCTATGCAGAAAATATATCAGGATTAAATGGTCATAAAGATCCTCTGGCTGATTGGATAGAACGGGGATCTCCAAAGGGAAATTGGACTCACCCGGTTATTGATCTAGAAACCTCGTTACCGTCCCCTATTGAAGGGGGGAAGGTCCTTTTGCATGGTCATTTTTATTATGTTGATCTTATAGATGATTTTTTGAAGAAAATTATCATAAATGATTTTAGTTGTGATTTGATAATCACAACGACTGATGAAGACCGCGCCGTCTTCTTAAGAAAAAAGCTAGAAGAATATAAAAATGGATCTGTCGAAGTCCGTGTCGTTCCGAACATAGGGCGGGATGTCGGGGCTTTTTTTACCGGACTTTCTGACCTGAAAAATAGTGACTACGATGTGGTTGGTCACATTCATGGTAAAAAATCGATTCATCTCTCAGATGGAACAGGAAATAAATGGAGAAACTTCCTATGGGAACATCTGATCGGTGGAGAAAAGAAAGCGGCCGCTATAGCGGTATCGGCGCTTATCAGAAACCCTGATATCGGGTTGGTCTTTGCGGAAGAACCTTTTCTTTTCGGATGGGATAAGAATAAAGAATTAGCAAATGATCTCGCAAAAAAAATGGGAATAGAGAAATCTCTTCCACGGTTTTTTGATTGGCCGATTGGAACGATGTTCTGGGCAAAAAGAAAGGCATTAGAGCCCATTTTTGATCTAAATCTTAGATGGGAGGATTATCCCCCGGAGCCTATCCCGGTATATGGGACAATGCTGCACGCTCTTGAACGGCTGCTTCCTTTTGCCGTAGAGAAGGCAGGATTTTCTTTCGCAACGACATATCTGCCAAGCAACAGTGATAATATTTTTCGGACGCCTATCGATAAAGTTGGGAGCTGACATCTGATGACCCAGTACTTGATCCTTGGCGGATGTGGCTTCATCGGTCGCCACGTCGCCCTGGCCTTGGCCCGGCGGGGAGAGAGCGTGGTCGTAGCCGATGTCGCCGCCCCTCCTGCGGAATTGGCGAATGTGCCGGTCACCTTTCGCCAGGTCGTCCCGGGTCAAACCGATTGGCAGGCGCTGACCGAGGATTGTGACGTTATCCATCACTACGCTTGGAGCACGATTCCTCAAACCGCGAACGATGATCCCATTCGCGATCTGGATGATAATGTCCGCACTACCTTGGGTCTTCTCGATGTGTTGCGCCATCAAGGGAAGAAGCGCCTGATTTTCGCGAGTTCCGGCGGCACGGTTTATGGTCGGCTCAAGCGTATTCCGGCCGAAGAGCACCATTCCCTGGCCCCGATCACCGCCTACGGCGCTTCGAAAGCCTGTGTTGAGTTGTATCTGGGGTTTTATCGAGCCCATCACGGGATGGATTGCCGGGTGGCTCGAATCTCCAATCCTTTCGGGGCGGGGCAAGACGCTCGCCGAAAGCAGCAGGGGGCGGCGAGCGCCTTTTTGTTCAAAGCCCTGGCTGGCGAAGAAATTACAATCTGGGGCGATGGAAGCGTTATCCGCGATTACATCCATATTGCCGATCTGACCCGCGGCTTGATCGCCTTATCTGATGCTTCCCTCGCAGATCATCATGATCTTCCCATCTATAACCTGGGGAGCGGGGTCGGGATTTCACTTAATGAAATCGTTGAAACTCTGAGAAATCGCTTAGGTCTTACAGCAACGGTTAATTATCTGCCGTCGCGTAATTTTGATATTCCGGCTAGTATACTTGATATCAGAAAGTCGAAAGACTTGCTTGAGTGGTCTCCGCAGATGTCTTTTGCTGAAGGATATTCATTGATGTTCGATGATTTAAGAAAAAACAAAAAATATTTTTCTACACTTCCAATTTCTTAATATCCGATAGAAAGCTCAAAAATTCAGACTTTGTCTGTCTGGTGTTTATAATTCAGAGGAAAATAATTCATGCAATCTCCGCCCCTCGTATCCGTTGTTATGCCTGTCTATAATCATGAGCGATATGTCGGAGAGGCAATCGATTCCGTATTCTCTCAAACATATCGGCCAATAGAACTCATCATTATCGATGACGGCTCGACGGATAAGAGCGCAGAGACGGTAAGGCAGCATCTTGCGGCTAAGCCGGCCCCTGAAGGCATAATCGTTGACTTTGTTTCGCGCCCCAACAAAGGAGCGCATACGACGATTAACGAGGGCTTGGCCAAATCTAGCGGAAGCTATCTGGCTATCCTCAATTCAGACGATGCTTATATGCCTAAGCGGCTGGCGCGGTGCATCGCGACTGCCCAGGAGCATGAGGCCCGTATGATCTTCACCTATGTCGAACCTATCGGAGATGATGGGGTTGACCTGGATGTGGGGCATCCTTGGCGGCATTGGTATGCTGATGTCATGCTGAATGAGCTGGATATATCACCGAATATATCATCTCTTCTTTTGCAATATAATATTGGTGTTTCGACAGGAAATTTCTTGTTTCATCGCTCTCTTTTTGAAGAGGTCGGACCCTTTCATGATTTTAGATATACACATGATATTGATTTTTTGCTGAGAGCGAGCCTGATCGAAGAGCCTGTTCTTGTTAGAGAAAGACTCTATCGTTATCGTCTCCATGGTCATAACACGATCTCAGAGAACGATCGGAAAATCAGCGAAGAATACCAAGAAATTGTCCTTCGTTATTTCCGAGAAACTCTAATCAAGAGACCTGCGAATATCTTTGCCCCTAGTTTTGATAACTGGGTGTTTTCCATGGTCGGATCGCCGTGGTTGCCGCATATGGCGCGGGCGATCGAGCAACTGCTCAAAACGCCTGAGGCTGCTCTTTCGGCGCCAACGGAGACCAAACAACCCGTTCTGCCGGGCCTGGACGGCCGCCATGTCACCCTTGTCAGTCACGAACTGAGCTATACCGGTGCGCCCGTCCTTTTGCGCGACGTGGCCCTCGCCTTGCGTCGTGAAGGGGTTTCAAGCAACGTCATCAGTCTTTCTTCTGGACCCTTGGCCAAGGAATTCATCGAGGCAGGCTGTCAGGTAACGACGGAAGGACGGCTTCCGGCCTTTCTTTCCCGCTTAAGCCGCGTTTCGGAGCGTTTTTCTCATAACGGCCGGTTCCCTGCGGTCTTTAGAAAACTCTTCGGGAAGATGAGTTGGCTTTCGGGAGGGATTAGTCATCGTCTTCGGTTAAGGGATTATGTGAAGACGATAAAAGGTCCTGTTCTTATTAATTCCTTTGCTTCTTGGCCAATCGCTTTGGGGCTTTTGGAAAAAAGGCAAGGGCCGGCTTTTTGGTATATTCACGAGACTTATGATCCCCGCATGCTTATGCGCGGATTGGCTCATTATCGTCGTTTACGCGCGCTCGTCGATGGCGGGGCGGTGACATTGTTGTTCGGTTCGGAGGCGACGCGCTCCGTGTGGGCGGAGGCCGGCTTCGATGGACTCGTCCGCTATTGGAGCGGTCTTGATCCCATGCCCAAGTCCACTCTTCCGACCAAAAAAGCCAAGCGTGTCGTCCTGTCCGTGCAAGCGAGCGGCACTCGAAAAGGAACGCGCGTTCTCCTGGAAGCTTTCGCTTTTGCCCGCCGGGAAGGCCTGATCGGCGATGATGTGGAACTCCGGATTATCGGCTGTCATGCTCCGTCGTGGAATTACCTCTCGCGCGATCTCATTCGGAGGATTTGTGAGCCGGATTTGATTGGGGCGGTCCGCTTGATTGGCTCTCTAGAGCCGGCCATGTTGGAAGCTCACTATCAGGAGGCCGACGTTTATGTACAGTCCTCGATTATGGAGTGTTTGCCGCTAGCCTTGCTGACGGCAATGGCCCATAGCCTTCCCATCGTTTGTAGTGATGCGGATGGATGTCGCGAAGCTATCCTCGACGAGCGGACGGGACGACTGGTTCCCCCTCGCCAAGTGAAGAAGATGGGGTATGCTCTGGCTGATTTATTGGGAGATCGGGCAAAGGCCAATAAGCTGGGTATGGCAGCGGGCGCTCACTTCGCCGAAAACTTCGCCTTGAGGGTTACTGTGCCGAAGCTTCTTGATACGCTTTTCACCGAGCGTTCATAGAAGAGGCCGTTTCCCGACCGCCCCGTTTAGGTTATTCCTTGTTGAAAGAGAAGGATGCCCCCGATCTTAAGTCTCGATCAATGGATCATGCTGGCCAAAGCGATTAATCCAGATGCTCCTGAGGCTAAGAGGGCATTGGTGAAGCTGATGCGCCATCATGGCGTGACTCTCGATCCCCGGGAGGAGGAGAGCCCTCCGATCTATACGGATTTTTCCGCTCTTCCCCTTCCTCCTGCGGAATTATCCGATGAGAGGGGAGAGGATCTTCTGTCTTATGCATCCCCTCTTTCTGAACTTCGCTGGGAGATGGTGACGACGCGGGAAGAATTGACGCTCGCTGTCAAAAACGTTGGATTGGACCTGAACGCCGTCCGGCCTACTCTCGAAGGAATGGACGAGGAGGCGATGCTCATTCAGCCATCGCCTTTTTGCCTCCAGGCACAAGACTTTCTTGGAGTACTGGCGGTTCTTCTCCGTCGGAGAGTGCCTTTGCGTATCTATCGGGTTCGCCGAAGCGCCTTCGAGGCGCCAGCCATTGTTTTAATGCGTCTTTTCCCGGAGCCGAGCGCCGAGACATTCGCTATTCTGGATCAATTTCATCCTGATGCGGCTCCAAAAATACGAGATCTATCAAGAAGAATTTCAGAGGCACTTCATTTTATAGAAAATGGAGAAAATATTTAAATTCTTAGTCTAAGAACGCATGGGGGAATCTTTTAGTATATCGGAAAGTTTTTTTATTTGTGATTCTAGACTGTAGGATTCTTCCACTTCCTCTCTCGCTAAAAGTCCCATTTGCTCTCGTTGACCGAGATCGTTTTTTAGGCAATCGAGAGCGCGAACCCATTCTTCGGTGGTCGTTGCCAGAAATCCTGTTTTTCCAGGGGAAACAATGTCGACATTGGCCCCCACGGGCGAAGCCACGACCGGTCTGCCGGCCGCCATATATTGAATGAGTTTGTAACCGCACTTGCCCCGTTCCCAAGGGCCGTCGGGAAGGGGCATGATGCCTACGTGGATGTCACTTAATAAGTCGGCTTCGGTCTCCTCCGACCATGGGAGGGCTTCGACATCCACGCCCTCGAGCCTGAATCCCGGGACTCCGATGACGCGCAGGCGAACGCCTCCTTGGGCGCAAAGCTGACGTAAGGCATCGTGGACAAGCGCCAAGTAAGCGGCCGTCACCGGCGTGCCAACCCAACCAATGGTGAAGGGGGCTTGGGTGACGGGGCTTATTTTATAGCGGGTGGTATCGACAACCGTTGGAATTTGGACGACGCGCCGAGCCCCAAGGCTAAGCGCCCAGGTTTCCAGGGTTGCGTTGCCAGCGATGACACAAGCCGCTTTTCTAATCGTACCGTTGAATTTGCGGCCAAGGAGCCACCGAACCAGGGCGAGGGGATGGTTTTGATAGCGAAGGAACCAAGCGTCGTCGAAATCCACCACATAGGGCGTACGGGCGAAAGCGCCCCACTCAAGAAGGTGGGGGATCCACGGCAAAAATTCTTTCTCCAACCAAATCAGGTCGTAATCCCCTGCCCTGCGCATAGCCAGCAAGCGGTGGGCATAGGAGCGCACGATCGCCTTTGCATCCGGACGATAGCCCTTGTAGAGGCGCGGAAGATAATCACTATTAAAAAATGATTGAACGTCGATTACAAAGCCGCGTTTGCGGAGCTCTGAAAGAAATAGAAAGCAACGCTGTCGACTGCTAGCGCCTGTTTCATCATATTTAGTGAGAAGAAGAATTCTTATCACTTTTTCGTCCCATAAATTCAAAGGTGAATTTTTTCTTGAGGGAAATTGCTATCTTTTTTCTTTAATAAAAGACATGCAAATCAGACTCTATCGAGTTTTTCCGCAATGGCGGCTTTAATCCAGGCTCCTCGGGTTGGCTTATCCAGCCGGGCCATTCGGTTCTGATCGAGCCGTTCGAGGAGATCGCGCGGCAAGCGCAAGGACACCATATGGTCGGCCTTTGGGCGCACTGGTTCGCCTATCGGAGTGTCCGATCCCGCTTCTCCCACCCAGGCGTCAAGATCTTTTGGGAGTGAGGGAGGGGTCTGAGGCTTTCGTGCGATGGCCATTGCCGTATCCTTGTATCACAAACTGATAATTTTTGACAAATAAAGTATCACATAATGCACTTTTAGTAAAACTAATTAAGCTTATTGTAAAGCAGTTCCGCCAGATAGCCGACCTCGCCGCAGGCTTTTGAATCACGAGAGGACCCTGTCATTTCCAAAACGCCAAGACCCGCCGCCGCGGCGTTGCGCATCGCTTTCCGTCGCACCAGAGACGCCCGCAGATAGACAAGAGCGGAGGTTTCCGTCAGCAGCCCGGCGGCGTCCGCATTATCCCCGCCGGCCGGATCGGCCATGTTGAGCACGCTGAAAGCCCGCAGGGTCGGATTAAATCCCCGGGCCTCTTCGATCAGGCGGCCGATGTCTTCCGCCGCCCAGATATCAAATGTTCCCACGGCGAAGGGAACGAGCGCGATGTCGCTGATGGCCAGGGCCCCGCGCAAGGCGCTCGTATCACGCCCCCCGACATCGATGATCACTTCATCGTATTTCGGAGCGAGATTTCGCCCCTGCTGATGGACGGCCGATCCCGAAAGCTCAATGCAGGTGTAGCCCGTTTGCCCATGGAGGCTTTCCCGAAGAGCGGAGAAGGCCGAAGACGTTCGCTGATTGTCCGCGTCGATCAGCAGCACGTCCTTTCCCGCCAAAAAGCGCTCCACGGCGAGATTAACCGCGAGGGTGGTTTTTCCTACCCCGCCCTTGGTATTTCCAACGGTCAAAATCATGACCACCCCGTCTCACGTTTCAATCTGTTTAGTATCACATAATGCGTATAAAAGATCTATAAGTGATATTAAAATATATGTTTTGTATCACAAAAAGCTGATTTTGTTTCCCGCGGTTCGGGGTGCGCGAGAGGAGGGCAATCCGTTCCAGGTCGCACGCGCAAGGGGCGCCCTCCTCAGCTTCCTTGCCTATCGGCAGGCTCCGTCGTTCCGATTAAGGACAGAGGCGTTCAGCCCAAGGCTCTGGCGCTCT